>JACRMD010000307.1 GCA_016215085.1 Solirubrobacterales bacterium
CGCCGAGCTGCTGAACCTGGGGGTCCAGGCGATCGGCGGACTGGGCTCGGTGGACTACGTCGGCCCGTGGTCGTTCACGCCGGCGCTGGGCGTCGCGCTCTGCCTGCTGGCCGTGCCCGCGGCGGTGCTGGCGCTGGCGGCGCTCGACGCGCTGGACGGCGTGCTGCGCCGCGTCGCCCGGCTGCTGATCGTCCCGCGCACCACCGGCGCGGGGCCGGTGCGCGAGATGCTCGCCGAGAGCCTGGGCGACCGCTCGGTGGCCGTCGCCTACTGGCTGCCGGACCGCGAGACGTTCGTCGACGAGGTCGGCCGCCCGGTCACGCTGCCCGAGCCCGGGTCCGGCCGTGCGTGGACGGCCGTCGAGCGCGACGGCCGCCGCGTGGCGGCGATCGTCCACGACGAGTCGCTGGACACCAGCCCCGAGCTCGTCCACGCCGCGGCCGCGGCGTCGCTGCTGGCCATCGACAACGAGCGGCTGAAGGCCGACCTGCGCGCCCGCCTGGAGGAGCTGCGCGTCTCGCGCCGGCGCATCGTCGAGGCGGCCGACGACGCGCGGCGGCGCATCGAGCGCGACCTGCACGACGGCGCCCAGCAGCAGCTCGTCTCGCTCGCGCTCCAGCTGCGGATCCTGCGCGGGCGCGTGGAGGGCGAGCAGGCGCAGGCGCTGGTGGACGGGCTGTCCGAGCAGCTGTCGGCCGCGCTGGCCGACCTGCGCGAGCTGGCCCGCGGCATCCACCCGGCGATCCTCACCGACCGCGGCCTGGAGCCGGCGATCGACGAGATCATCGGCCGCGCGCCGGTGCCGGTCGACAAGGAGGTCGAGCTCGAGGGCCGGCTGCCCGCGCAGGTCGAGGCGACCGCGTACTTCCTGGTCGCCGAGGCGCTGACGAACGTCGCCAAGTACGCGCGCGCGACGCACGCGCGCGTCGAGGTGTTCCAGGGCGGCGGCGCGGTGACCGTGGTCGTGGCCGACGACGGCGTGGGCGGCGCCGCGGTCGGCGCGGGCAGCGGCCTGCGCGGCCTGGCCGACCGCGTGGCGGCGGTGGACGGGACGCTGTCGATCGAGAGCCCGCCGGGCGGCGGCACGCGCCTCCAGGCCCGGATCCCCTGTGACGTGGAGGTGGCCGCATGAGGCCCAGGTACGTGCTCGTCGTCCTCGCCGCGCTGGCGGCGCTCGCCGGCTGCGGCGACACCAAGACGGTGCGCGAGGACCCCATCCTCGTCAGCGGCAGCGAGTCCGGGGCCGGCGCCGAGCAGGGCGCCGGGACCGGCGACGGCGTGCGGATCGCGGTGGTCACGCACGGGCAGGCGTCGAGCCCGTTCTGGGCGATCGTGCGCAACGGCGTGACGGCGGCCTCGCGCCAGCTCGACGTCCAGGTCGACTACAAGGCGCCCGACGTCTACAGCCTGGACCGCATGAAGGAGCTCATCGAGCAGGCCGTCGCCTCCAAGCCCGACGGGCTGGTCGTCTCCTACCCCGAGCCCGGCCTGGCGCCGACGATCCGCGCCGCCGTGCGCGCGGGCATCCCGGTCGTCACCATCAACTCGGGCAGCGACGAGGCGCTCAAGCTCGGCGTCCTCGCGCACGTCGGCCAGCCCGAGCTGCGGGCCGGCGAGCGCGCCGGCGCCCGGCTCGCCGAGGCCGGCGTGCGGCGGGCGATGTGCGTCAACCAGCAGCCCGGCAACCAGGGCCTCGACGACCGCTGCCGCGGCCTGGCGCGCGCGATGCGCAAGGCCCGCGGCAGCTCGTTCGTGCTCGGCGTCGACGACCAGGACCCGCAGACGGCGCGCGTGATCGCCGACGAGCTCGAGCGCCGCCGCGCCGACGGCATCCTCACGCTGAACTCGACGACGGGCGCGACGGCCGTGGAGGCGCGGCGGCTGGCGGGCCGGAACGAGGACAGCGTGCCGATCGGGACATTCGACATGAACCCGGTCGTGCTCGAGGGCGTGCGGCTGGGCCGGATCCTGTTCGCGGTCGACCAGCAGCCCTACCTCCAGGGCTACCAGCCGATCGTGATGCTCGCGCAGCGCGCCCGCTACGGGCTCTTCCCCTCGCAGGGCGACGTCGTGGCCACCGGCCCGAACTTCGTCACGCGGGCCGACGCCGGCAAGGCGATCGAGCTCAGCCGGCGGTCGATCCGCTAGCCGGTCTGGGGCTCGGCGATGCAGTGCGTCGCGACCCGGCGGAAGCCCAGCGACGCGTAGAGGCGCGCGACGTCGTCGTCGGCGGCCGAGAGCAGGACGGTGCGGGCGCCGTGGGCCAGGGCGTCGTCGACCAGCGCCGCCGTGACCGCGGCCGCCAGGCCCTGGCGCCGGTAGGCCGGCAGCGTCGCGACGCCGACGATCTCGGTGGTCTC
>JACRMD010000339.1 GCA_016215085.1 Solirubrobacterales bacterium
AGCGCGCCACGCGGTCGTCGCCGTCGGCGACGAGGTCGAGGCGGACGCGCCCGTCGCCGACGGTGACGTGCGCCTCGCGGACGAGCTGGTCGCGGCTGCGCTCGAGGTCCTCGCCGAGGCGCAGCAGCAGCGCGCAGCGCGTGAGCACGTCGTCGTCGCCCTTGCGCGCCAGGGCGCCGAACGGCTTGAGCTCGGGCATGCCCTTGCGGTGGTAGCGGACGGCCTGGCCGATGAGCGCGACCTCGCGCTGGGTCCAGCCCGGCAGGCCGGAGTTCAGCACGAGGTAGCGGGAGTGCTTGTGGTGGTCGTCGTAGTCGACGGTCACGCCGATGTCGTGGAGCATCGCCGCCGCCCACAGCAGCTCCCGCTCGCGGGCGTCGCCGGGGTGCAGCCCGGCCCGCGCCAGCTCGTCGAAGAGCCCGAGCGCCAGCCGCGCCACGTGCTCGGTGTGGGCGGGGTCGACGTGGTACTGGTGCGCGAGGTTGACGACGCTCGCGCGGCGGACGTCGTCGAACAGCGGCGGGTCGCCGTCGAGGTGGCGCGAGAAGAAGACGCCCTCGCGCAGGCCGGCCTCCGTGACCTCGATCGCGTCGAAGCCGCCGACCTCGAGCACGGCCTGGATGACCGCGGCGCCGGCGAGGATCAGGTCCCCGCGGGAGGGCTTGATGCCCGGCACCTTGCCGCGCTCGGCCGGCGTCATGCCGGCGAGGCGGCCGATCAGGTCGTCGAGCTCGTCGCGCGGGATGACGAAGCCCTGCACGCCGAACTCGGGCACGTCCTCCAGCCGCTGGATCGCGGCGGCCAGGTTGCGCACGGTGCCGCCGATGCCGACGATCCGGTCGCCGGACCTCGCCAGCCACGGCGCGGACTCGAGCTCCTTGGCGACGTGCTCGCGCAGGGCCTTGAGCTGCTTCTTGGACGCCGTGCCCTCGCCGAGGCCGAAGCGCTCGCTCATGCGCACGGCGCCCAGCGGCCAGGACTCGAGCTCGGTGGCGTGGCGTGACCGCACGCGGATGAGCTGCATCGAGCCGCCGCCGAGGTCCAGCACGACGCCGTCGGCCAAGGTGGTGGAGTTGACCGCCGCGAGGAAGCCGTACTCGGCCTCCTGCTCGCGGCTGAGGACGCGGACCGGCAGCGCGGCCCGCTTGAGGAAGTCCTTGGCGTTCTTGGCGTCGCGGATCGCGCTGGTGGCGACGGCCTCGACCTCGTCGACGCCGGTGGCGCGGCAGAAGTGCTCGAAGACCTCGACCGTCATCAGGCCGCGGTCGATGCCCGCGCGGCCGAGCTTGCCGGTCTCGGCGATGCCCGCGCCGATGCGCACGGGCTCGTAGATCTCGTCCGTGCGCTTCCACCACCCCTCGCCCGCGGTGAAGACCACGAGCCGGAAGGAGTTGGACCCGAGGTCGCAGACCGCGACGCGCCGTTCCGCCATCCCCGCGGAGGCTACCCACACGCCCGCGGCGCCACCGGGCCGGCTGCCGTGCCCGGCCCGGTGGTCCACGGAGATGCGACCTGGGGGCCCACCCTCGCCGGCCATTACTGCCTCTGCCCCCTTCGCGGGCCGGCCGGCTCGGGCACCCCTCGATCAGCCCTCGGTGGCCAGCGCCGGCTCGCGGCGGTCGCCGAGCACGCCGCCGAGGGCGACGGCGAGCCCGAGCGCCGCGACCCCGGTCACGACGGCGAGGGCGGGCTGCAGCGCGTCGACCACGCTGCCCTGGCTGGTGACGATGGCGCTGACGACGGCGAGCACGGTGGCGCCGCCGACCTGGAACGACGTCTGGACGAGCCCCGAGGCGATGCCCTGCTCGGAGTCGCCGACGCCCATCGTCGCCTGCATGTTGGTGGAGGGGAAGCCGAGCGCGAACCCGGCGCCGATCAGCAGCATCGTCGGCAGGATCGCCACGGTGTAGGTCGGGCTGGTGTCGATCGGCAGGAACAGCGCGTAGCCAGCGGCGAAGGCCGCGAAGGCGACGGCGATGACCTTGCCGGTGCCGAAGCGGTCGACCAGGCCGCCGACGCGCGTGGAGCCGAAGGCCACGATCAGGCCGGCGGGCAGGAACGCCAGCGCGGTCTCGATCGGGGACCAGCCGAGCTCCTGCTGCAGGAACAGCATCGCCACGAACTGGAAGCCGAAGTAGCAGCCGGCCGTGGCCATCGCCGCCAGGTTCGCCCGCGTGATGTGGCCCGAGCGCAGCAGCCCGAGGCGCACGAGCGGCTCGGCGGTCCGCTGCTCGATCGTCACGAACAGCGCCAGCAGCGCGGCGGCGAGGACGAAGGACCCGACGGTCTCGGGCGCGCCCCAGCCGGTCTCGGGCGCCTGCACGACGGCGCGGACGAGCACGAGCATGCCCGCGGTGGCGGCCAGCGCACCCGGGATGTCGAACCGCTTGCGCGGGCCGACGCGCGGGGCGTCCTTGCGGATCAGCCGCGGCGCCGTCGCCAGGATCAGCGCGGCGAACGGGACGGGCAGCAGGAAGGTCCAGCGCCAGCCGACCTCGGTCATGAGGCCGCCGAGCACGAGGCCCGAGCTGAAGCCCGACGCGCCGAAGGCGGTGTAGATGCTCAGCGCCTTGTTGCGCGACGGGCCCTCGGCGAACGTCGTCGTGACGATCGAGAGCGCCGCGGGCGCGGTGAAGGCGGCCGCCATGCCCTTGACGAAGCGGGTGGCGACGAGCAGCGAGGCGTCGTCGACCAGGCCGCCGACCAGCGACGCCAGCGTGAACACGCTGAGGCCGGCCAGCAGCACGCGCCGCCGGCCGAGCAGGTCGGCGACGCGGCCGCCGAGGAGCAGCAGGCCGCCGTAGCCGAGCACGTAGCCGCTGACGATCCACTGCAGCTGCGAGGTGGTGAGGTCGAGGTCCTCGCTGATCGACGGGAGCGCGACGCCCACCATGGAGACGTCGAGGCCGTCGAGGAAGAGGACGCCGCACAGGACGATCAGCGTGCCCCACAGGCGCGCGTCCCAGCGGACGTCGGGGGAGGCGGCGGCGCGCTCGGCGCGCGGCGCCTCGGCGCCGGCGCCCGCCGCGCCGTCGCGCGGGTCGCGGTCGCCGGCGCGCTTCTTGCCGACGAACACGACCTTGCGGCGGCGGGCGGGTCCGGGCCCGGAGGAGGGGGAGGGGTGTGCCATGGGCGGGTACAATACATGCATGCGCAATCAATGCAAGCGCATTCCATGAAGTTGCAATAGTTTCACGATTCTGCTACCGTGCGCAGCGTCGTGAGCACCCAGTCCCCCGACCTCGTCGCCGGCTTCCGCGATCTCCTCGCGAAGCACGCGAAGGTCACCGGGGCGCTCGAACGCGCGCTGCAGGACGAGCACTCGCTGGGCATGAGCGAGTTCGAGGTCCTCGAGCGGCTGGCGTCCACCGAGAAGGACGCGTGCCGGATGGCCGAGCTGTCCGGCGTCCTGCACCTCAGCCAGTCCGCGCTCTCGCGCGTCGTCGGCCGCCTGGAGAAGGACGGCCTGGTCACTCGCGCGATCTGCTCGGACGACCGCCGCGGCATCTTCGCCGCGCTCACCGACGCCGGCCGCGAGCGCTACGAGCAGGCGCGGCCCACGCACCGCCGCGTGCTCGAGTCGGTCCTCGGCGCCGAGTAGCGGGCCGCGCCCCTTGACCCCGCCGGCGCGGGGTGGGACCTTCGTGCGCACAGGGGAGAGTCATGAGGCGCGGCGCTGCCATCCGTCGGCTCGGCGGGATGTGCGTCTGCATCCTCGCCGCGTCGCTCGCCGCGGCCGTTCCGGCCCGGGCGGTCCCCGACGACGTCGGCGGCGAGCCGACGACGGGATGCGGCCCCGTGGTCTACGTGCTGTCGGCCGACCTCTCGCTCGTCGGCCTGCCGGTCGCGGGCTCCACCGTCGAGGTCGACGCCCGCAACGCCAAGCTCGTGAGCTCGGGCCTCGAGCCCGGGTGCTTCGAGCGCTACGCGCGCATCCCGCGCCTCCGCTGGAGCGTCGTCTCCGCCCCGGCGGGCCAGACG
>JACRMD010000340.1 GCA_016215085.1 Solirubrobacterales bacterium
ACCATCGACCCGGCGACGGCCAAGCACTTCGACGACGCGATCAGCGCGCAGGAGCTCGGCCCGGGGCGGTGGCGGATCTGGGTCCACATCGCCGACGTGTCGGCCTACGTCAAGCCGGGCTCGGCGATCGACCGCGAGGCCTACCGGCGCGGCACGTCGGTGTACGTGCCGGGGCTGGTCGAGCCGATGCTGCCCGAGGTGCTCTCCAACGGCGCCTGCTCGCTGGTCCCGGGGCAGGAGCGGCTGGCCGTCACGGTCGAGATCGACCTCGAGGGCGCCAAGCCCGTCCGGACGGCGTTCCACCGCTCGCTGATCCGCTCCGACGTGCGCCTGGACTACGACGAGGTCGACCGCATCTTCGCCGGCGACGCGAAGGCCCCGGGCGAGATCGCGGGCCCGCTGGCGGCCGCCCGCGCCGCGTCGGCGACGCTCGGCGAGGCGCGCGGGCGGGCGGGCGCGCTCGCCGTCGAGTCGATCGAGCCGGAGTTCGCCTTCGACAAGCGCGGCCACGTCACACGCGCCGACCCGACCGAGCAGACCGAGAGCCACCGGCTCATCGAGCACCTGATGATCGCCGCCAACGAGGCGGTCGCCCGCCACCTCTCCGACGGCGGCGTCCCGGCGCTGTACCGCATCCACGAGCGCCCCGAGCCCGAGGCGGCCCAGCGGCTTCTCGCGCAGCTCGCGTCGCTGGACGTGGCGACGCCGCCGGCGCCGGAGACGATGTCGCCCCAGCAGGCGGCCGACGTCATCGCCGCCGCCTCGCACCTCGTCGCCCAGGAGGTGCAGCGCCGCGGCGGCGTCGGCGGCCGCGGCCTGACGCGCCTGGTGCTCCGGGCGCTCAGGCAGGCGCGCTACGCGCCGGAGAACAAGGGCCACGCCGGCCTGCACTCGAGCGCCTACTGCCACTTCACCTCGCCGATCAGGCGCTACCCCGACCTCGTCTGCCACCGGGCGCTGCTGTCGTCGATCGGCGGCGGCGAGACGGCGCCGCGCGCGGCCGTGCTCGAGGAGGCGGGGGAGTGGACGTCGGGCCGTGAGCGCGACGCGATGGTCATCGAGCGCGACGCCGACGACGTCACGCGCGCGTTCCTGCTCGAGCGCGAGCTCTACGAGACCAGCTGGCAGCGCGAGTTCGACGGCGAGGTGGTCGGCGTCATCGGCGCGGGCGCGTTCGTGGCCTTCGACGGCTACGAGGGCATGCTGCCGGTCCGCCGCCTGCGCGGCGACTGGTACGAGCTCAACGAGGAGGGCACCGTCCTGCGCGGCGCCGAGTCGGGCACGACCATCCGCATCGGCGACCCGATCCGCGTGACGGTCCACCGCGTCACCCCCGAGCGTGGGCGCGTCGACCTCGACCCGGCCGCGTAGCCCCTACAGTCCTCGGTCCGATGGCGAAGGGCAAGAAGCGCAAGGCGGCGCCGGGCGACGTGGCCAGCAACCGGGCCGCGTCGCACCGCTACGAGTTCCTCGACAAGCTCGAGTGCGGCATGGTGCTCACCGGGACCGAGGTCAAGTCGCTGCGCGACAACGGCGCGACGCTCAAGGACGGCTTCGCCCTCATCCGCGACGGCGAGCTGTGGCTGCAGAACGTCCACATCCCGCCCTACGGCCCGGCCGCGCGCGAGAACCACGACCCCGAGCGGCCGCGCAAGCTGCTGGCCCACCGGCGCGAGATCGAGCGGCTGATCGGCAAGACCCACGAGCGCGGCCTGACGCTCGTCCCCACCCGGCTCTACTTCAAGGACGGGCGCGCGAAGGTCGAGATCGCGCTCGCCCGCGGCAAGGACCGCTTCGACAAGCGCGAGTCGATCAAGAAGCGCGACACCGAGCGCGACGTGCAGCGCCAGCTGCGCGAGGTCAACCGCTAGAGCTGGCGCTCGACGTACGTGAGGTCCATGCCGGCCACCAGGCCGACGAGGAGCACGAGGTACGTCGCGCCGATGAGCGCCCGCTGGCGCCTGGTGACCGCGTAGTAGGCCTTCGCGCCCGGCTCGTTGCGGCCCTTCCAGCGGCGGTAGACGTCGAACGCCGCCACGAGCCCGATGAGCAGCAGGATGGGGTTGGGCGCCACGAACAGCAGCAGCACCAGGACGAAGAGCCCGGCGAACCACATCCACGGCGCCAGCGCCGACATCGCGCGGCCGCCGTCCAGCGGCGTGACCGGCAGCAGGTTGAAGAGGTTCAGGAAGAACCCGACGTAGGCGAGGTTCAGCCACAGCTCGCTGCCCGTCGCCCAGTAGACCGGCAGCAGCGCGGCGGCGCCGAGCGCGCCGAGGACGGGCCCGGCGAGCCCGACGCGCGCCTCCGCGGCCGCGTCCGGCGGCAGCTCCTTCATCCCGACGACCGCGCCCAGGAACGGGATGAACATCGGCGCGGTGGCCTTGATGCCCTCGCGCCGCAGCTGCAGGACGTGGCCCATCTCGTGGATGAAGATCAGCACCACGAAGATCGCGGCAAAGCGCCAGCCCCAGAAGAGGGCGTAGGCGGCGACCGACACCAGCGCCGAGCCGGCCGTCGTCAGGACCTTGGCCTTCGGCAGCAGGAGCAGCAGCGCCTTGCCGTACTTGACCAGCGCGAACAGCCCGACCGCGATCGGGCCGAGGAAGCGCTTCAGCGCCGACTCGCGGCGCGGCGGCGCGGCCTGCTCCTGCGGTGCGGCGGGCTCGTAGGCCGGGACGGGCGGCAGCCAGCGGTCGTCGCTCACGCGATCGAGTGTAGGCCCGCCGGCCGCCGCCATGGACGCGCGGTCAGCCGCGCTGCGCCAGGACCTCCTCGGCGGCCGCCTCGGCCTGCTCGAGCTGGCCCTTGACGAGGTCCAGGCCCTTGCCCCAGAACCCGGGGTCGGCGAGGTCGAGGCCGGCGATCGCCGCGAGGTCCTCGGGGCTGCGCGAGCCGCCGGCGGCGAGCATCTCGAGGTAGCGGGGGACGAAGTCCTCGCCCTCCTCGAGGTAGCGGCCGTAGACCGACAGCGCCAGCAGCTGGCCGTACGCGTAGGCGTACACGTAGCCGGGCGTGTGCATGAAGTGGGGCACGTAGCTCCACCAGCCGCGGTAGCCCTCCGTGACCTCGACGGCGTCGCCGAGCAGCTCCTCCTGGGACTGCGCCCACAGCTCGCCGAAGTGCTCGACGCTGAGCTCGCCGCCCTCGCGCCGCGCGGTGTGCACGAGCTCCTCGAAGCGGTTCATGGCGACCTGGCGGAAGACCGTGGCGATCGAGCCCTCGATGTTCTCGGCCAGCAGCGACAGCCGCGACTCTGGCGACTCGGCCTCGTCGAGCAGGCGCCGGAAGACGAGCGTCTCGCCGAAGACCGACGCGGTCTCGCAGACCGTCAGCGGCGTGTGCTGCTCGAAGACACCGCGGTCGATCGCCAGGTAGGCGTGCAGGCCGTGGCCGAGCTCGTGGGCGAGCGTCAGCACGTCGCGGCGCTTGCTCGTCCAGTTCAGCAGCACGTACGGGTGCACGCTGGGCACCGTGTACGCGCAGAACGCGCCGCCGCGCTTGGCCGGCCGGACCGGCGCGTCGATCCAGCGCTCGTCGAAGAACCGCTGCGCGCCGTCGGCCAGCGTGGGGGAGAAGTCGGCGAACGAGCCGAGCACGGTCTCGCGCGCGGCGTCCCAGCCGATCTCGGGCTCCTGGCCGGCGACCGAGGCCATGCGGTCGTAGTCGGCCAGCCGGTCGAGGCCGAGCAGCCGCGCCTTCAGCCGGTACCAGCGGCGCGGGATCTCGTAGGCGCCGCGGACCGACTCGACGAGCGCGGCGACCGACTCGTCGCTGGCCTCGTTGGCGAGGTTGCGGCTGGAGATCCAGGTCGGGTAGCGGCGCAGCCGGTCGTCGGTGGCCTTGTCGGCCAGCAGCGTGTTGAAGATGTAGGCGCGGATGCGCAGCGTCGGCTGCAGCGCCTCGGTCACCGCCCTGGCGATCGTCGCGCGGTGGTCGCGGTCGGGGGACGTCAGGCCCGAGAGCGCGACGTCCAGCGGCACCGGCTCCTCGGCCTGCGGCAGCGACACGCGGATCGCGCTGGTGACCTCGCTGAAGAGCCGCGCCCACGCCTCGCGCCCGGTGACGGCCTTCTCGGCCATGACCTTCTCCTCGGGCTCGGAGAGCAGGTGCGGCCGGTAGCGGCGCATCGTGCGCAGGTGGTGGCGGGCGGTGTCCAGGCCGTCGGCCGCCAGCAGCTCCTCGACGCGGTCGTCGTCGAGCGCGGCCCACTCGAGCTCGAAGAACAGCAGCTTGGTCTCGATGCCGGTCGCGCGCTCCTGGACCTTCTGCAGCAGCGCGCCGTTGGCGGGGTCGGCGGTGTCGACGCTGAAGCGCAGCTGCGCGTAGGAGCCGGCGCGGCCGACGGCCTCGGCGATGCCGGACAGCTCGGCGATGGCGGCGGCCAGGCCGGGCCCGTCGAGCTCACCGACCTTGCCGGCGTGCTGGTCGGCGAAGGCGGCGGCGCGGCGATCGGCATCGTCGAGGAGGCGCGCGACGCCCTCCTCGCCTTCGCCGTCGACGAGCGGCTCGAGGTCCCAGGCGACGTCCTCAGGGGCGGTCGTGCTCATGCCGCAGCACGATATCTCCGCAACGTGCACGTTCTTCGTCCGCGCAGGGCTTGCATTCGGGTGGTTCGGCCACGTACGGTCCTCCCAGACGCGGGATCGGACCCCGGAAAGAGCGAGGCCATGAGGTTGTGAGGCCGCGCCACCGACGCCGACCGCGACCTGCTCTCGGGCAGGGCGCGACGTGCGAGGTACCTCGAACCAGGGTCCGGCCCGCGTCCCTCATTTAAGGCGCGTGCGCGCGCCGTTCTCACGAGTGGCGAACCGCGGCGCCGGAACGTTGTCCATCGGGACAAAGACGGCCGCGGGGCATCGCGGGAAGGTCCCGCCTCGTGAAGCTCGTCATCGCCATCGTCCGGCCCGAGCGCGCGAACGACGTGCTCGCGGCCCTCCACCACGCCGACGTGCGCGGCGTCTCCATCAGCCGGGTCCAAGGCCACGGCGGGGAGCTCGAGCGCGTCGAGACCTATCGCGGCACGACCGTCGCGATGTCGCTCAACGACAAGGTCCGCTTCGAGATCGCGGTCTCCGACGACTTCTGCGACCCGACGATCGACGCGCTGCTGGAGGGCGCGCGGACGGGGGAGGTCGGCGACGGCAAGATCTTCGTGGTCCCGCTGGAGCGGGCGATCCGCATCCGGACCGGCGAGGCCGACGAGGCCGCCGTGACCCCGGTGGCCGGCTGATGCTCGCCGCGGCGCAGGTCAACGCCGGCGACACGGCCTGGATGCTGGTCGCGACGGCGCTCGTGCTGCTGATGACCCCGGCGCTGGGCCTGTTCTACGCGGGCTTCGTGCGCTCCAAGAACACGCTCAACACCTTCATGATGTCGGTCGCCGCGCTGGCGGTGGTGACCGTGTCCTTCGCCGCCGTGGGGTACTCGCTGGCCTTCAGCGACGGCAACGGCTTCATCGGCGGCCTCGACCACGCGTTCCTGCGCGACGTCGGCTTCACGCCGCGCGAGGGCATGACGATCCCGCACCTGCTCTTCTTCGCCTACCAGGCGACGTTCTGCATCATCACCGCGGCCCTGATCTCCGGCGCGGTCGTCGAGAGGATGCGCTTCCCGGCGTTCCTGCTGTTCCTGCTGGTGTGGTCGGTGGCCGTCTACCCGGTGCTCGCGCACTGGGTGTGGGGCGGCGGCTGGCTGCAGGAGCGCGGCACGCTGGACTTCGCCGGCGGCGTGCCGGTGGAGATGGCCTCGGGCTTCTCGGCGCTGGCCGCGGCGCTCGTGGTCCGGGCGCGCAAGGACTACGGTCGCCAGGCGCTGCTGCCCCACAACGCGGTCTTCATCCTCCTCGGGGCCGGCCTGCTGTGGTTCGGGTGGTTCGGCTTCAACGGCGGCAGCGGGTTCGGCGTCGGCAACGCGAGCATCCTCGCGTTCACCAACACCCTGCTGGCGCCCGCCGCGACGCTCGTCGTGTGGTTCACGCTCGACCAGCTGCGCGACCGCAAGGTCACGGCGGTCGGCGCGGCGACGGCGATCGTCGTCGGCTGCGTGGCGATCACGCCCGCGGCGGGCTTCCTCAGCCCCGGCTTCGCGATGCTGCTCGGCGCGGTCGCGGCGGTGCCGAGCTACTTCATCATCTTGTGGCGCCCGCGCACGCGGCTGGACGAGACGCTCGACGTGCTCGCCGCGCACGGCACCGCCGGCCTCGTCGGGATCCTCTTCATCGGGTTCTTCGCGCAGGCCTCGTGGAACGGCGTCTCCGACGGGCTGGTGTTCGGCAACGCGGGGCAGCTCGCCGACCAGGCGCTCGCGGTCCTCGCGACGCCGGCCTACGCGTTCTTCGGGACCTTCGCCATCCTCAAGGGCATCGGGCTGCTCATGCCGCTGCGCACCAGCGAGCACGAGGAGTCGCTCGGCCTCGACGTCGTGGAGCACGGCGAGGAGGCCTACGCCACGGGCGAGGGCGCGATCCTGCTCACGCAGGAGGACGGCGCCCGCGCGGCCGAGGTGCTGCAGCCGGTGCCGGTCGTGCCCTAGGCCCTAGCGTGTCGGCCCGTGCTGCGGACCGACCGGCTGACCCTGCGCCGCTGGCGCCCGGACGATGCCGGGGCGCTGGCCGCGCTCAACGCCGACCCCGAGGTCATGCGCTACATCGGCACCGGCGCGACGCTCGACCGCGGGCTCAGCGACGCGCTGCTGGAGCGGATCGAGCGCGAGTGGGACGAGCGTGGCTTCGGGCTGTGGGCGGTCGAGGAGGACGGTGCGGTGCTCGGGTTCTGCGGGCTGTCGGTGCCGGCGTTCCTGCCGCAGGTGCTGCCGGCCGTGGAGGTCGGCTGGCGGCTGCGGCGTGACGCCTGGGGCCGCGGGGTGGCGACCGAGGCGGCGCGCGTCGCGCTGGCGTGGGGGTGGGAGCACGTGCCGGACCTGCGCGAGGTGCTGTCGATCGTGCACCCGGCCAACGCCCGCTCGCTGGCGGTGTGCGAGCGGCTCGGCATGCAGCCGCGGGCCGACCGCGTGCACCCCGTCACGCGCGAGCGCGTGCGCGTGCTGGCGGTCGCCCGCCCGTGAGTGCGCCGCGACCATGCCGCTCGCCGCGCACCGCTCACCGCTCACCGCTCGCCGGCGACGGCCGGCAGCAGGGCCGCGACGGCAGCGCCCAGGTCCAGGCGGTCGCCGTACCAGCGCGGCACCGGGCTCTCGGGGGTGATGCGGATGCCGCGCGCGCTGTTGTCCGTGGCGGGCCGTGTGGGATCGCCACAAGGCGGCCGTGGCGCCTGCGCGAGCAGCCGGCCGTCGGGCCGGTGGAACGTGAGAATGCCCCGCGCCGTCCGGCACACCTGGAAGCCGCCCTCGTGCATCAGGCGGTGGTGGTGACGGCACAGCTCGACGAGGTTGTCCAGCCGCGTCTCGCCACCCGCCGCCCAGTGCTCGATGTGGTGCGCGTCCACGCCGTCCCGCCGCCCGCACCCCGGAAAGCGGCAGCCGCGATCGCGGCTGCGCAGCGCGCGACGCATCGCCGGCGGGATCGCTCGCGTCCGGCGACCCACCGACAGCGGCTCGCCGGCCCGCTCGACGAGCGTGACGATCGCGCTGTCGCAGGAGATCCGGCGGGCGGTGTCGGCGCTCACCGGCACGTCGTCGCCGACCGTGGCCTGGCCCCGCAAGGCCTGGCCGCCCGCCGCCTCGGCGGTCGGCCCGGCCAGCCGATCGGCATCGACGTGGATGACGACCTCATAGGGGCCGACGCGGCCACCGGGCGCGGAGCCGGGGCCGGCCGCCAATGCCCGCTCGGCGAGGGTGACGAGGGCGTCGGCCATGCGGGCGCCCCGCGTCGGCGCTTCCGCGGGAACGTTCGGGTCCGGCGCTTCTGCCGGGACGGCCAGGCGGGGCGCCTCCGCGTCCCGATCGTCCTCTCCCGCCACGGCCGCGCGGGCGATTGCGTCGTGGAAGACCTCCAGCGCCCGGACGACGACGGCGCCATCCTCGGCCGGCAGGCGTGCGCGGAGGACCATCGTGCCGTCGTCCTCGTAGAGCACGCCCAGGGAGCGCTCGTCGTAGGCGCGCTGGGCTTCATCCGCGGTCACCTGCCGCAGGCCGCGGACGATCCGCTCGAGCTGCGCCGCGGTGGAGGTCGAGGCCAGCTCGACGAGCGCCTGCTCGTCCTCCACGGCGTCCAGGCGCGTGAGCGCCCGCACCTGCGAGTACGACAGCGCGCCGCGTCCGAACGCGGCACGGACCAGCGGCAGCTCGCGCAACCGTCGCGCGACGCGCACGTGCTCCCGCGCAGAGGCGGGCGCCATCGAGCACCGCCACGCTAGCCAGTGCGCGCACGAGCGGCAGCCCCACGCTCCCCAGCCTTCGCGGACGTCGAAATCCGCGACAAGCTCGAGCCAGCGGCATGTCGCGGCGCTCAGGTGTGCCGCGAGCGTCGAGATCTCGTCGCCGAGCGCCTCGGCCGAATGGCCTGCCGCTTCGTGCTCGGGGCACCCTCCCGCGTCGATGAACACGAACACACGTTCGCATCCGGTGCGGACGGACAGCGCGTGCGAACCGGCGAGGACGGGCTACACTGAACGGCACAACCCGGGGACGACAGGCTTCGACGTGGTCGACTCCGCTGGGTTGGTTGCGAGCCGAGGTCCCGGAGGCCTCGTAAAACACCGGGACAACCATACGTGCGGACTCTCACGAGTACGCCCTGCAGGCCTAGCACCTAGCTAGACCGTGCAGGTCCCGCTCCCCGGCCGGCCGGCCGCCGGGGACTCGGGATCAACCACGCCGGCTCACCCGGGGAGGTCCGCTCCCGCCGAACCGGGGACATCTTCAGGGAGCTGGTCCTCCGCAACCCCGTCGGGGAGGCGAGCGGAGGACGAGACCAGAGCCCCGACTACGCTCGTAGAGGCCTTCCGCAGCGCGATCGCGGACGCGGGTTCAATTCCCGCCGTCTCCACCTCGCGGGCTATCAGAAGCGTTTCCAGAGATCCGATAGCCCAGGAAAACCCCGCGCGAAGCGGGGTTTTCTGCTTCTCGGGCCGGGTCGGCGCGGCCCGCACAGGACGACGAGGAAGCGCCGGCCGGTCGTCACAACCGGGGCCGCCACGGGCACCCCCGCCGAGCCCGGCGCCATCGGAAGCTCGACCGGCGGGGGCATGCCCGGGCGGCGGAGGCCCTTGCCACCGCCGACGGTCTCGAGAACCGGGCGGTCCTCTGGCGTGCCGCCCGCACCTGAAGACAGCCTCCGCCGGCCGCTGGAGCGCGCGATTGAATCTGACCCGTCTGGCGGTACGATGGGTCAGACCATGCAGAGCGTCCCGCGCATGTTCCTGCTGCCCGAGCAGCCCCTACCGCGCAAGGTGGAGCGGGGCACGCAGACCATGCTCGAGGCGCTCGAGCGCGTCGCCCGGCGCGTGGACGAGGACTCCTGGGTGGAGCTGGCGGAGACGATGTCGGTGCTCGCCGACGAGTCCGACGCGCCCGTCCCGGACGAGCTCGAGGGTCTCGTCTCGGCACGTCTGTCGATCGCCGAGCGCCTGCGCCTGGTCGTCGCCGGCGTCATGGGGGACTTCCAGCGTCGCGAGGTGATCG
>JACRMD010000341.1:0-14268 GCA_016215085.1 Solirubrobacterales bacterium
GCTGGTCGGCGCCCGCGTCGGGCGCCGCGCCGTCGGCCAGCCGCGCGGCGCCCGCGGGGTCGTGGGGCTCGGGGATCCGCCGGCGCAGGTGGTCGATCGCGCGGCTGCGGGCGATCGTCAGCAGCCAGGTCAGCAGCCCGGCGCGCCGCGGGTCGTACTCGGTCCCGCGCCGCCACGCCTCGGTGAACACCTGCTGCTGGAGGTCCTCCGCGGTCGCCCGGTCGCGCACGAGCCGGACCAGCAGCCCGAACACCGCCCGGCCGTGCAGCGCGTAGAGCTCCTCCAGCCCGCGGGGGTCGGCGTCGCGCAGGCGCCGCGCGATCCGCCGCTCCTCGCGCGAAGGACGCGCGCGGCGGTCGCCGGGAGCGGCGGTGAGGGGAGCGGGGACGGCGAGGGCCTGGGCACTCATGGCCTCGTGGTCTACGGATGGCGGCATCGGATCGGTTGTGGCGCGAAGGGGCTCAACCGGTCGTACGGGCCTGCGCGGAGTCTGGATGGCAACCCAACCCAGGAGGACCCATGAGCAGGACGACCCTCGGCGCGCTGGCGGCGCTCGGCGCGCTCGCCGCCGCAGCCCCGGCCCAGGCCGCGCAGGTGCCGCTGGCCGGCGGCAGCACCACCCTCAAGCTCGACGGCGCGACCGCCAGGGTCCTGACCGGCGCGGGCTTCCGCGTGGCGCCCGTCGCGCCCGCGAAGGCCGGGAGCGCCGGCATCGCGTTCCCGATCAGCGGCGGCCGCGTCGACATCGCGCGGGACGGCTCGAACCTGGTCGTCACGGGCGTCACCGCCTCGCTGACCCAGCGCGGCGCCACGGCGCTGAACAAGGCCTTCGGGGTCCGGGCGTTCAAGCGCGGCATCCGCCTGGGCACCGTGCGGATCGCCGCCGAGCCCAAGAACCTGCGCTTCACCGGCGGGGCCACCTCGCTGGCCGTCGACCCGGGCGCGCTCCAGGCGCTGCAGTCGCTCGGGGTCACGCCGGGCCTGGTCGCGCCCGCCACGGCGAACGCCGACGGCAGCTTCGGGTTCCCCATCGCGCCGGGCAGCACCGTCGACGCCAAGACGCTCGCGGGCACGATCGGGCACGCGGGCGGCATCACGCTGACCAAGGGCGGCACGACGGTCGCGCTGACGGACTTCGACGTCGTCATCGACGCGACGCCGTCGCTGCTGGCGACCGTCAACGGCTCGGCGCAGAAGGTCGAGATCCTGTCGCTCGACGTCACCGCGACGAGCCCGCCCACCGCGACGGCGAAGCTGACCAAGGCGGCCGCCGACGCGCTGAACGCGGCGTTCGGGACGACGGCGTTGGCGGAGGGGCTCACCCTCGGCGTCGCCACGGTGCGCCCGACGCTCTGACGACAAGGTCCGTGACGTCTAGGCTCCAGGGCCGTTGGACTGGTGGGGGTGGCCGTACCGACAGGCCGGTCCCCACCAGCCACGATCGCCCTGGAGCCCGATGATCCGCGTCCTCGTCGTCGACGACCACCCCGTCCTGCGCGCCGGCCTGGAGGCCGTGCTGCGCGCCGAGCCCGGGCTCCGCTGCGTCGGCGCGAGCCACGACGGCGCGACGATGTGGCGCCTGCTGCGGCGCACGCGGCCCGACGTCGTGGTGCTCGACCACCGGCGCGAGGACGAGGACGGCCTCGAGCTGTGCCGCGCGGTCCGCGGCGAGCCCGCGGCGCCCGCGGTGCTGCTCTACACCGCGGCGCCGTCGGACGCGCTGCGCGACGCCGCGCGCGAGGCCGGCGCGGCGGACGTCGTCGACAAGTCCGTCTCCACGGACGTGCTGTTCGACGCGATCCGCCTGGCCGGCCGGCGCCTCGGCGTCGCGCCTAGCTCGACAGAAGCTGCCTGAGCACGTAGCGCAGGATCCCGCCGTGGCGGAAGTACTCCGCCTCCTTCGGCGTGTCGATGCGCACGCGCGCGGTGAACTCCCTGTCGCCCGCCTTGACCGTGACCTCGCGCGGCAGCTCGCCGGCGTTGAGGCCCTCGGCCAGGCCGGTGATCGAGATCTCCTCCTCGCCGGTGAGGTCGAGGTGCTCGTCGCTCTGCAGCGGCAGCACGCCCATGCCCACGAGGTTGGAGCGGTGGATGCGCTCGAAGCTCTCGGCGATGACCGCGCGGACGCCGAGCAGGTTGGTGCCCTTGGCCGCCCAGTCGCGCGACGAGCCCGACCCGTACTCCTTGCCGCCCAGCACGACCAGCGGCACGCCCTCCTCGGCGTACTTCATGGCCGCGTCGTAGATCGACATCTCCTCCCCGTCGGGCAGGTGGCGCGTGACGCCGCCCTCGGTGCCCGGCGCGAGCTGGTTGCGCAGGCGGATGTTGGCGAACGTGCCGCGGATCATCACCTCGTGGTTGCCGCGCCGCGACCCGTAGGAGTTGAAGTCGCGCGGCTCGACGCCGTGCTCCTGCAGGTACCGGCCGGCCGGGCCGTCCTTCTTGATCGCACCCGCGGGCGAGATGTGGTCGGTCGTCACCGAGTCGCCGAGCTTGGCCAGCACGCGCGCGCCCTCGATGTCGGTGACGGGCGACGGCTCCGGGTCCATGCCCTCGAAGTACGGGGCCTTGCGGACGTAGGTGGAGTCCTCCTCCCACGCGAACGTGTCGCCGCCGGGGACGTCGAGCGAGCGCCAGTTCTCGTCGCCCTCGTAGACCTCGCCGTAGGACTTGCGGAACATGTCGCTCTGGACCGCCTCCTCGACGGTCCGCGCGACCTCGTCCGACGACGGCCAGATGTCCTTCAGGTAGACCTCGTTGCCGTCCCGGTCGCGGCCCAGCGGGTCGTTGACCAGGTCGATGTCCATGGTCCCGGCGATCGCGTAGGCCACGACGAGCGGCGGCGACGCCAGGTAGTTCATCTTCACGTCGGGGTTGATGCGGCCCTCGAAGTTGCGGTTGCCCGAGAGCACCGAGCACACCGCGAGGTCGGCCTCGTTGACGGCGGCCGAGATCTCGTCGGGCAGCGGGCCCGAGTTGCCGATGCACGTCGTGCAGCCGTAGCCGACGAGGTGGAACCCGAGCGCCTCGAGGTCGTCGGTCAGGCCGGCGCGCTCGTAGTACTCGGTCACGACCTTCGAGCCCGGCGCCAGCGACGTCTTGACCCACGGCGCGCGCTGCAGGCCGCGCGCCACCGCGTTGCGAGGCAGCAGGCCGGCGCCGAGCATGACCGAGGGGTTGGAGGTGTTCGTGCACGAGGTGATCGCGGCGATCACGACGTGGCCGTGGTCGAGCGCGAACGTCTCGCCGTCCATGGTCACCTCGGTCGACGAGGACGAGCGCTCGGCGAGCACGGCGCCCGCGGCGACGGCCGGGGCCGGCTCCGCGTCGTCGGGGTTGGCCTCGTGGCCGGGCGCGCCGTTGGCCGGCGGGTCCGAGGCCGGGAAGCTCTCGGCGACGGCCTCGTCGTGGCGCGCGGTGACCTCCTCGGCGTCGTCGCCCAGCAGGTCCGACAGCGCGCTGCGGAACGAGTCCTTGGCGTCGGACAGCGGCACGCGGTCCTGCGGGCGCTTGGGCCCGGCCAGCGACGGCTCGACGTCGGACAGGTCGAGCTCGAGGACGTCGGAGAACGTGGGCTCCTCGGCGCCCTCCTCGTGCCAGAGGCCCTGCTCCTTGGCGTACGCCTCGACGAGGTCGATGAGCTCCTTCGGCCGGCCGGTGAAGGCCAGGTAGCGCAGCGTCTCCTGGTCGATCGGGAAGATCGCGCAGGTCGAGCCGAACTCCGGGCTCATGTTGCCGATCGTGGCGCGGTCGGCCAGCGGCAGGCGCGCGATGCCGTCGCCGTAGAACTCCACGAACTTGCCGACGACGCCCTTCTGGCGCAGCAGCTCGGTGACGGTGAGCACGAGGTCGGTCGCGGTCGCGCCCTCGCGCAGCTCGCCGGTGAGCTTGAAGCCGACGACCTGCGGGATGAGCATCGACATCGGCTGGCCGAGCATGGCGGCCTCGGCCTCGATGCCGCCGACGCCCCAGCCCAGCACGCCGAGGCCGTTGACCATCGTCGTGTGCGAGTCGGTGCCGACCAGCGTGTCGGGGTAGGCGCGACCGGTCTTGTCGTCGACGAAGACGACGCGGGAGAGGTACTCGAGGTTGACCTGGTGGACGATGCCGGTGTCCGGCGGGACGCACTTGAAGGTCTCGAAGGCCCCCTGGCCCCACTTGAGGAACTGGTAGCGCTCGCGGTTGCGCTCGAACTCGCGCTCGGCGTTGCGGGCGAAGGCGTCGCGCGTGCCGAAGACGTCGACCTGGACCGAGTGGTCGATGACCAGCTCGGCCGGGACCAGCGGCTCGATCTTCGCGGGGTCGCCGCCGAGCTCGCCCATCGCGTCGCGCATCGCCGCGAGGTCCACGACGGCGGGGACGCCGGTGAAGTCCTGCATCACGACGCGCGCCGGCGTGAAGGCGATCTCCTTGCTCGGGTCGGCCTTCGCGTCCCAGGTGGCCAGGGCCTCGACGTCGGCCTTGTCGACCGCGCCGTTGCCCTCGGTGCGCAGGAGGTTCTCGAGCAGGATCTTCAGCGAGAACGGCAGGCGCGCGACGTCGTACTTCGACTGCAGCGCCGCGAGCCGGAAGACCTCCAGCTCGCGGTCGCCCACCTTGAGCGTGCCGCGGGCGTCGAAGCTGTTGGGGTGGTCGGCCATGGTCGTGGTCCTTTCAGGCGTCGGCGGGGAGCACCACGAAGGCTTCCCCGCCCGGGGTCGGTACGGATCGGAAGTGGTCGTCGAGCGTCACGATCCTCGTCGTGCGCACGATGCCCGCAAGGGCGACGAGCGACGCGTCGGTGAGCCCGAGGAACGGATGGCGGCGTGCCACGCGCAACGTCTCGGCGAGGCCGTCGGCCCACCAGCGCACGGCGTACGCGCCGGCGTCGAGGTCGCGCCAGAGCGCGCGCCGGCCGGGATCGCCGCCCCGGCGCCGGACGAGGTAGTCCATCTCGGCGAGGGCCAGCGGCGTGGTGACGAGATCCTCGTCGGCGACCTCGACCCACTCGGCGAGCGCCCCGTGATCCGGGTCGCTGCCGTCGTAGAGCGCGACGACCGCCGACGTGTCGAGGACGACGGTCACTCCTCGCCGAAGCCCTCGAGCATCTGGTCCATGTCGCGACGGGCGCTCAGGCCGTCGGTGCTGCGGAACACACCGACCGAGGGCTTCGGGCGCTTGGGCCGCTGGACCGCCCCGGCGAGCGTGCGGCGGATGAACTCCGCCTTGGTGATGCCCTCCTCGGCGGCGCGGCGCGCCAGGCGCTCGTCGAGCTCCTCCTCGAGGTAGATGCTCGTCTTCTTGCGCACGCAACGTAGGGTATCACCCTACGTTCGCCCCGGAAGCTCGATCGGGCGTACAGTCAGCCCGTGGACGCCGCCACCGAGCACCCGCATCCCTCGCGCCTGAAGCTCGTGGGCCTCCGGGCGCTGATCGCGCTGGCGGCGCTGAACATCTGGACCGGCGCGCCCCTGCTGGGCGTGTGGGTCGGGTCCAAGGCGGCGAGCTCGAGCCAGCCGAGCATGGGCATCTTCGCCCTCATCGCCATCGTGATCTTCGCGACCTGCCTGGCCCTCGTGCGCCTGATCGCGTGGGCCACCGCCGTGCACGACGACCTCACCGGGGAGCGCCACGCCGTCCGCCGCCAGGTGCCGTGGCTGCGCAGCATGCGCGGTGAGCGCGTCGAGTGGGAGCGCGGCCGGGCCGGCCTGACGGCGCTCGAGCGGACGCTGGTCGCCGTCGTCCTGCTGGCGACCGTCGTCTTCGAGGTCTGGTTCTTCTTCTTCTCCGGCTCGTCGATCGGCTCGGGCTAGGCCCCGCCGTCCCGCGGCAGCAGCGCGTCGATCCGCGCGTCGAGCTCGCCCGGGGCCAGCGTCTGCAGCAGCACCTTCTCGAGCCTGCCGCCGGTGCGCCCGAGCAGGAATGTCGGCGTGCGGTCGACGGCGTTGCGGATGGCCAGCGTCCGCGCGTCGGTCAGCAGCTTCGCCGCGGCCGGGCCGTCGGCGCCGGCCAGCGCCCGCTCGACGTCCAGGCCGGGCACGGCGCCGAGCACGCCCCGCAGCCACGCGTCGGTGACGTAGCCGCTGTTCTCGGCGCCCTGGTTGTAGTACATGAGGTCCGACGCGTTCCACAGCCGGTCCTGGGCGGTGGCCGCGGCCAGCACGGCGGCGGCGCGCCCCGAGTCCCGGCCGAGCACCGCGAGCATCCGCAGCTCGATCTTCAGCTTCCCCGTCCGCACGTACCGGCGGATGACCTGCGGCTGGGCGCCCACCGTGTAGCGGCGGCAGAACGGGCACTGGGGGTCGGCGAACTCGACCAGGGTGAGGGGCGCGTCCGCGCGGCCGAGCGTGATGCCGTCCTGCGGGATGCCCGCCAGCAGCGCGCGCGTCTCGCGCGCGCCCGCGACCTTCGGCGGCGGCCCGGAGCCGCCGTCCTCGTCGCCGCCCAGCCCGCCGAGCAGCGGCACCAGCGCGACCGCCGCGAGGGCGAGCGCGGCGACGACGACCGCGGCGATCCGGAGCCGCTCGCTGCGGCGCGGCGTGGACGGGGGCTGGGACATGGCCGCGCGACGCTAGTGCACGGCCATCGCCGGCGCCAGCCCGGCCTCGGGGTCGGGCCCGCGCACCAGCCGCACGCACGTGACCAGCGCGAGGCCGGCCATGAGAGCCTGGCTGAGCAGGCACCACTGGCAGAGGGCCTCGATCGAGAAGACCTCGCGGTAGGTGAGGTACGCGCTGAAGCCGAAGCCGCTGACGCCGAGGCCCGCCGCGGCCAGCCGCGCGCCCTCCCCGGGGACGAAGAGCGTCGCCAGGATGGCGGAGTAGCCCAGCAGGCCCAGCAGCGCGACCGGCACGCCGGCCAGCTCGGACCACGGCGAGGTCTGCACCTTCACGCACCCGTGCGCGATGTTGCACACGGGTGCGATGCCGGCGTAGTGCACGTACGTGAGGTAGCCCGCCACGGCCACGCCGGCGACCGCCAGCGCGAGCGCGGCGGCGCCCAGGCGGCGGTCCGTCACGACTGCGCCGAGGCCAGCGCCTTGTCGATCTCCTTGGACATCGCGTCGCTGGTGAGCTCCTGGAGCTCGACCTTCTTCAGCGTCCCGCCCGTCGGGCCGAGCAGGAAGCTCGGCGTGCTCATGATGCCGTTCTTCTGCGCGGCGGCGTCGGCGGTCTGCAGCTCCTTGGCCGCGGGCGCGCCGGACGCGTCCGACAGCGCCTTGTCGACGTCGAGGCCGGGGATGGCGCCGAGGATGCCGTTGATCCACTCGTCGGTGACGTAGCCCGTGTTCTCCTGGCCCTGGTTGAAGTAGACGAGGTGGGCCGCGTTCCAGAGCTTGTCCTGCTGCGCGGCACCCGCCAGGGCCTGGCCGGCCTTCTTGGAGTCCGCGCCGACGAACGTCAGGACCTGCAGCTGCATCTTGACCTTGCCGGTGCGGACGTACTTCTCGACGAGCGGCGGCACCGCGTTCATCGCGTACTCCTTGCAGAACGGGCACTGCGGGTCGGCGAACTCGACCAGCGTGACGGGGGCGTCGGCCTTGCCGAGCGTGATCCCGTCCTGCGGGATGCCGGCGAGCATCTCGGTGGTCTCCTTGGCGCCGGCGACCTCGCCGCCGCCGGAGGACCCGCCGTCGTCGCCGCCGCCGGACGACAGGGCGATGGCGACCGCGACGATCGCGACCGCCCCGAGCAGGACGGCGCCGAGCTGGAACAGGCGGCGGCGCCGCGCCGCGGCGGTCGCCTCCTCGCGCTCCTTGGCCAGGCGCGCCTCGCGCGCGGCCTCCTTGCGCTCCTTCTTGGTGGGCTGGGGAGTGAGGTTCGACATGGGTTCCGTTTGAGGATCGAGGGATGGGACGAGCGTCGCGACCGTAGAAGTCCGCGACGCCCCTCGGTGATCTACGCCCGCCGCGGGGGCACGCGGGGACGGGAGCGCGCGGGTGCGCGACGCGGGCTAGCGGACGGCGAGCGCCGCCGGCGGCCGGCGGGGCGCGAAGCGCCGGGCGGCCAGGCGCGCGAGCGAGTCCTCGCCGAGGTGCCGCCCGGCCAGGGGCGGCACGAGCAGCACGAGCGCCGGCGAGAGCAGCACCAGGCCGCTTCCGAGGCCGGGGACCGCCGCCGCGACCACCAGGAGCCCCGCCGCGAGGGCGAGCCCCAGGAGGTGCGGGAGGCGCTGGCCCATCAGGTGGATGGTACGCGCAGCGGCAGGGAGCCGCCGTCGTACAGCAGCCGCACGGGCGGCTGCTGGCCCTCCCGGTGATGCCACGCCACCACGAGCGAGCTCTCCTCACCCGGCTTGAGCCGCGCGCGCATGCCGGTGCGCAGCTGCTCGTTGACCGGCATGAGGTTCACGCGGCCGGTCGGCCACAGCGGGTGGCCGGGCGCGACGGCGAACGTGATGCTGGCCTTGACCCGGTGGCCGCGCGCGTCGACCGCGCGCATGCTCGAGGCCAGGACGTCCATCGGCCGCAGCGAGTCGTTGCGGATGCGCCCGCCGACGATGCGGTCCTGGGGCTTGAGCTCGAGCCGCGTGGTCCGCGGCCCGTCGCTCCACAGCAGGGCGCCGTCGCGCGCGCCGTCGCCGGCGCCGCACCCCGCGGCGGCGACGGCGGAGGCCGCGAGGAGGCCGAGGCCGAGCGCGCGCCGCATCACTTCGGCTCCGGCGGCAGGACGAACCAGTCGCAGCCGGGCGGGTCGGTGTTGTCGTTCGGGTTCCAGGTCGCGCAGCTCGCGTGCGACAGGAGCTTCACCGGGTTGCCCGGGCTGAACGGCCCGTCGTTGGGGCAGGCGGGCAGCGTCGCCGGGTCGCTCTCGGCGCTGGGGCCCGGGGCGACCTTGTTGTCGGACCAGCAGTTGCCCTGGCCCTCCTCGTCCCACAGCACCATCCGCCCGTTGTGGTCGACGTTGCCCGACGGGTCGTAGCCCAGGACGTTGCCGGTGTACTGGTTGCGGTTGGACGTGTCGAACGTCATGGTCGGGTCGTTCTCGCCGCGGAACGTCGCGGGCACGTAGAACAGCTCGAACGCCCCGCGCCAGTTGTCCCAGATGCGGTTGCCGCGGACGATGTTGCCGTTGCCGCCCGCGAAGAGGATCCCGGTGCCGACCGGCACCTGGAACGTCGGGCAGGTCTTGGTCGGGTCGCGCTCCAGCCAGGGCTTCTTGCAGTACTCGTCGCGCTCGGCGTTGAAGTAGTCCTGGTTGTTGGAGTAGATGAGGTTGTTCTCCACCTTGGAGCAGTCCTGCGGCTGGCCCGGGTGCCCCGGCGCGAAGGAGTCCATGACCATGCCGATGGAGTTGTGGTGGAACCGCGAGTCGTGGATCCAGGTGCCGTTGCCCGCCGTGCCCGAGGAGCCGAGCGCGTTGTGGTGGGAGTCGACGTTGCGGATCTCGATGCCGTAGCGCTGGCAGTGGCCCTCGGGGCCCGAGCCCGGGTAGATGCCCGAGTCGCCGGCGTGCGTGGCCTCGAGGTTCTCGTAGAGGCCGTTGTCGGAGGCGAAGCTCAGGAACCCGTACTCGCGCGACTTGTCGGTGAAGATGTCGTCGAACCGGAAGCCGTTGGTCTCCAGCACGTAGATGTTGTTGAAGTCCGAGTACTCGGTGCTGAAGCCCTTGAGGAAGATGCCGTCGGCGCGGTCGGCCTTGATCAGGTTGAGCTTCGTCCCGTTGCCCTTGATCCAGACGTCGCGGCGCCGCGCGGTGCCCTCGATCTGGAGGTTGCACTTCTGGTCGCACTCGCGATCGGGGTCCTTCGGGTCGTCGCCCATGATCGCGATGAGGTTGCCGTCGTTCGGGCAGGTGTACTCGTAGTCGTAGGAGTGCGCGCGGGCCGGCTTCTGGAGGCCGCCGGAGTCCAGGAGCATCGCGCCGCTGCCCGCCTCCGGGCTCTCCGGCTCGACGTACATGTCCTTGCACCTGGGGTCCGGCGAGGGCGCCTTCAGGCTCGGCTCCTCGCGGTAGATGCCGGGCAGGAGCAGGATCCGGTCGCCCGACCTCGCGGCGTCGACCGCCTGCTGGACGTGGCGGTAGCGACAGCGCTTGAGCAGCTTGAGGTTCTTGGTCCGCAGCTTCTTGGACGGCAGGCGCAGGATGCGCTTGCGCGAGTCCGGCTTGCACACGACGAGGCTCGGCCCGCGGGACCGGTAGACGGGCACCTTGCCCTTCCGGAAGTCCGGGAAGGACGACGGCCGCTCCGGGTGCGCCGGCGAGGCCGCCGGCAGGGCGAGCGCCGTCAGCGCGGCAGCCGCCAGGAGCAGCAGGACGAGGGTGCGTCGGGCAGCCATGGCAGCGACAACGCGCCCACGGCCGTGAACTTGCGGTGCTCCCGGCATCCGGTGCCTCCTCAGCCTCGTAGACCCCCCGATGGAGCGAGTGTGGGAATACCCGAGACCGCCCGCCGTCGAACGGTGCCGGCGACGCGTGCGCGTGGAGGCCGACGGCCTCGTCGTCGCCGACTCGACCCGCGCGCTGCGCGTGCTCGAGACCAGCCATCCGCCGACGATCTACGTGCCGCCCGCGGATGTGCGCACCGACCTGCTGCGACCCGGCGACGCGCGGCCGACCGTCTGCGAGTTCAAGGGCGTCGCCCGCTACCACGACCTCGGGGCGCGGCGGGCCGTCGCCTGGTCCTACGCCGACCCCCGGCCGGGCTACGAGGCGCTGCGCGACCACCTCGCCTTCTACCCCGGCCGCGTGGACGCGGCGTACCTCGACGACGAGCGGGTCGAGGCGCAGGAGGGCGACTTCTACGGGGGCTGGCGGACCGCCGACCTCGTCGGCCCGTTCAAGGGCGGCCCCGGGACGCTCGGCTGGTGAGCGGCGGCTAGGCCGGGTCGTCGCGCGCGAAGCGGCCGCGCCGGCGGTCCACGTCGAACCACACGCGGCAGCCGGCGGCGGTGCGCTCGACGCCCCAGCGGGTGGCGAGCTTGTCCACCAGGCGCAGGCCGAAGCCGGAGGCCTCGTGGCGCACCTCGGGGTCGAAGCCGGGGCCGCGGTCGGCGACCTCGACGTGGACGTGGTCGTCGGCCAGGCGGGCGAAGAACACGATCTGGTCCTCGGGACGCAGCCGCGCGTGGCGCACGGCGTTGCCGACCAGCTCGGAGGCCAGCAGCGAGACCGTGTGGTCGAGCTCCTCGGGCAGCCCGCGGGCCCGCAGCGCGTGGCGCGCCGCCCGGACCGCGTCCGGGATCGGGTCGAGGGCCAGGAGGATCTCGGTGGAGGGGGTCGTGATGGCCATCGGGGGTCGACGCCTGTCGTTGCCGCTGGCGTCCATGACCATGCGCTGCCCGTTCGGGCCGGAGGCTAGCCGTCCGACACCGAACTCCCGCGATCCGGCGTCTTCAGCTGCTCGGCGGGGATCGGCCGCACGGCGGGCCCCTGCAGCACCGAGCCGTCCACCGCGAAGCGCGACCCGTGGCACGGGCAGTCCCACGTCTCCTCCGCCGCGTTCCACAGCGTCCGGCACCCCAGGTGGGTGCAGCGCGGCCCGGCGTCCTTGCGCAGCCGGTCGCCGACCATGTGGCGGGCGTCCTTGGCGCCCTCCTTCAGCAGCCCCGGCGCGGAGCGCAGCGGCGTGAAGCGGGTGGTGTCCACCAGCGACGCGAAGGGGTCCTCCTGGCCGGTGATGCGCCGGGCGAGCAGCCGTCCGCACGCGGTGCCGTTCGTGAGCCCCCACTTGCGGTACCCGGTCGCCACCCACACGTGCCGGCTCAGCGGCGTGAGCCGGCCCGCGTAGGGCAGCCCGTCGGCGGTCTGCATGTCGTGCGCGGACCACCGGTGGGTCACCTCGGTCGCCCCGAAGTGCTCGCGCGCGAACGCCGCCAGCCGCCGGTAGCGCTCGGGCGTCGTGTCGCCCTCCTCGCCGGCGTTGTGGCCCTCGCCGCCGACGATGAGCAGCTCGCCGCCGCGGCCGTCGGGATGCGCGCGCAGCGACCGGGTGGGCGCGCCGACCGAGATGTACATCCCCTCGACGACGCGCGGCGCGCGCACGGCGAGCGCGTAGGAGCGCTTGGGGGTCAGGCGCGGGAACAGGACGCCGCGGTCCAGGAACGGGTAGTGCGTGGCGACCACGACGTCGCGCGCCCGGACGGTGGCGCCCCCGGCGGTGCGCACCACGGGCGCCGAGCCCTCGCCGACGTGCGTCGCGGTCGTCTGCTCGTGGATGGCGACGCCCTCCGCGAGCAGGTGGCGCGCGAGCGCGACGCAGTAGGCGCGCGCCTGGAGCTCGGCCTGGTCGTCGAGCCACAGGACGCGCTGCACCGGGAACGGCAGCTCGCCGGCGTCGTCGGTGAGCCGCACCGGCAGCCCCGCGGCCCGCGCGGCCTCGCCCTCGGCCTCGAGCTCCTCGGCCTCCTTGGCCGTCCACGCGAACACCGCGGCGGGCTTGCGGCGCCAGGCGCAGTCGATCCCGAGGTCGCGGACCTGCGCCGCGACGTAGTCGAGGGCCTCGAGGTTCATCGCCGCGTAGCGCGCCGCGCCGTCGCGCCCGAACCGCCGCCGCAGCTGGTCGTAGACGGTGCCGTGCAGTGCCTGGAGCTTGGCGGTCGTGTGGCCGGTGACCCCGGCGCCGACCTCGTGCATGTCGAGGACGACGACCGACCGCCCCGCGCGGTGGAGCTCGAGCGCCGCGGTGAGGCCCGTGATGCCGGCGCCCAGCACGCAGGCGTCGGCCTCGGCGTCGCGCTCGAGCGGCGGCAGCCCGAGCCGGTCGCTGGTGTCGATCCAGAGCGAGACGGGCTTCCCGGGCAGCGGCATGCCCGGGCGCCTACCCCGTGCGGACCGCCTCGAACGCGGAACCTGGCACGCGCTTGAGCTGCTCGAGGTCCTCGTCGTCCCACCGCGGGTCCGGCGCGCCGGTCACGAACCAGTCCGAGCCGTTGTCGGCGACGATCAACCCGTAGCGCTTGAGCGCCCGCAGGATCACCAGCGACTGGCCGCGGAAGCCGGCGAGCGGGTACGAGCGCTTCAGGCGCAGCCGCAGGCCCATCGGCGGCAGGTCGGGGTTCGTGTCCGACGACGCGAAGTGGCACGCCGGCGCCACGAACCTCCGCTGCGTCCGCGAGACGGTCACGCGCAGCGCATGCGTGATGGCGCCGGCGCGGACCTCCCCGGCGCGCGCGAGCCCGGGCAGGATCGGCAGCCCGGCGGCATCCGCCGACGTCCAGCCGCGCGGGCGCAGCCGGTTGGAGCGCAGGTCGAAGACCGCGCCGCTTGCGGCGGTCCAGCCACGGCCGGAGCGCCGCGCCCCGAACAGCTCGTAGAGCCTGCAGGTGCCGCGCTGGAGCACGAGGACGTGGCGGTCCGAGCCGCCCTCGACGCGGGCGTCCGGCGGGATCGGGTACGGGCCGGGGTCGCTCTCGTCGCCGTAGTCGGTGAAGCGGATCGGGACCTTGCGCTGCGTGGCGGGCACGGTCCGGAACGGGATGCCGTAGCGGCGCGAGGCGAAGTCGGGGTGCAGGTGGTCGCCCAGGCCGATCGAGCGCACGTAGGCGTCGGAGCGCGGGTGCACCGGGAGCCGGCTGACGTCCCGGTTCCACGCGTTGGAGGCCGGGAAGACGGGGCAGCCGGCCAGCATCGTGGCCGCGGCGGCGGTGGCGAAGACCGTCATGGCGCAACGGTGGCATGCGATGGCCGATCATCTGGGTCGGATGTCCAGGAGGTGGCTCGCGCTCGTCCCCGTGCTGCTCGTCCTCGCCGGCTGCGGCGCGGGCGAGTCCGGCAGCGTGCGCGCCTGGTCGATCGAGCCGCCGTACCTGCCGCCGCCGGACCCGTCGCTGCTGGCCCGCGACGACGCCGGCGAGGACGCCGCCGCGGCGCCGAGGCCGAAGCCGACGGCGACCGCCAAGGCGAAGGCCGACGACGTCGAGGTCAAGGTCGAGGGTCCGGGCTCGGGCGCACCCACCGACGCCGAGGTGGCCGCGGAGCTCCGCGAGGCCTACGGCGGCAGCGCCGGGGTCGACGTGGACCGCGCCACGATCACCCCGCAGGGCCTGGCGACCATCCCGCAGACCGCCCCGCGCAAGCTCATCGCGCTGATCCAGGCCGCGAACTTCGTGGCGCGCAAGCCCTACGTCTACGGCGGCGGCCACTTCCGCAACCCCGACGAGGAGCACCGCTGGGAGGACTCCGCCTACGACTGCTCGGGGTCGATCTCCTACGCGCTGGCGTCCGCCGGCTACCTCGACGGCCCGATGGCCTCGGGCCCGCTCATGACCTGGGGCAAGCCCGGGCCCGGCAAGTGGGTGACGATCTACGCCAACGAGGGCCACGCGTTCATGGTCGTCGCCGGCCTGCG
>JACRMD010000341.1:14292-19132 GCA_016215085.1 Solirubrobacterales bacterium
CCTGCGCTTCGACACCAGCGGCCGCCAGCGCACCGGCACCCGCTGGCAGGCGGCCTCAGCCCGGAGCTACTCGGGCTTCGTCACCCGCCACCCGCCCGGCCTCTGAGATCGCGGGCCGGTCCGGCCCGACCCGCAGCGCCCGCCGCAGCCGCACGACCGAGCCGTGCGGCGCGAGCTCGAGCGACACCTCGTCGGCCAGCCCGCGCATCAGCTCGATGCCGCGCCCGCGGTCGGGGTCCGACGGCGAGCGGTCGCGGCGGCCGGCGTCGCGCACGGTGATCCGCGCCTCGCCCTCGTGGAGCTCGAGCTCCACGGCGATCGTCGTGCGCGCGAAGCCGGTGCCGTGCTCGAGCGCGTTCTGGAAGGCCTCGTTGGCGGCGAGCACCAGCTCCCGCGCCTCGTCCTCGTCGGCGCCGCACTCCGCCAGCCAGCGGTGCATGACGCGGCGCAGGGCGGCGAGCGACCCGCCGTCGGGCGCCAGCGACAGGCGCGCCACCGGGCCGAGCTTCGCCTCGCCGCGGACGACCACCAGCGTGACATCGTCGTCGGCGCCCTCGGCGTCCAGCGCCGACAGGATGCGGTCGCAGGCGTGGCCGGCCTCGCCGACGCCCGCCGACGCGGCCGCCCGCAGCCGCGCGAGCCCCTCGTCGAGCCGCTCGCCGCGGCGCTCGACGAGGCCGTCGGTGTAGAGGACGGCGAGGTGCTCGGGCCCGAGGTGGGCGACGCGCTCCTCGTAGCGCCAGGTCTCCAGCACGCCCAGCGGCGGCCCCGCGCCCTCCACGACCTGCGTCGTGCCGTCGGGCGCCACGAGCAGCGGCGGCGGGTGGCCCGCGTTGACGACCCGCACGACGCCGGTGTCGATCTCGACGACGGCGAAGAGCATCGTCGTCATGAGGTCGGCGCCCAGCGCGGCGTGGTAGCCGTTCATGCGCTCGACGAGGTCCACCGGCTCGTGGCCCTCCAGCGCGTAGGCGCGGGCGACCGAGCGCAGCTCGCCCATGCGCGCGGCGGCGTCGATGCCGTGGCCGGCGACGTCGCCGACGACGACGCCGAGACGGCCGCCGGGCAGCGCGATCGCGTCGTACCAGTCGCCGCCGACGCGGGTGCCGCCGCCGCCGGGCGAGATGTGCGCGGCAAGCGACAGGCCCGGGACGGCGGGCAGCCGGTCGGGCAGCAGCGCGCGCTGCAGCGTCGTGGCGATGCGGCGGTCGCGCTCGTCGGCGAGCTGGACGAGGACCTGGCGCGTCGGCTGGCCGGCCTCGCGCACGGGCGCGAGCGTCACCGTGACCGGGACGCCGGTCGCCGTGTAGGCGCCCCAGGTCGCCTCGTCGCCGCCGTCGGCCAGGGCGGCCAGGCGCGCGTCGAGGCCCTCGCGGTCGCGCTCGCGCAGCAGGTCGCGCACCGGCGTGCCCAGCAGGCCCGGCCCGTGACGGCCGGTCAGCCGCTCCAGCGCCGGGTTGACGCGCAGCGCGACGCCGTCGAGGTCGGCGAGCGCCATGCCGGTCGGCGCGGCCGCGAACGCGTTGCGCACCAGCTCGTCGCTGCGGGCCAGCTGGCGGCGCTGGCGCTCGAGGTCGGCGAAGACCTGCACCTTCGAGCGCAGGACGAGCGGGTCGAAGGGCTTGAGCAGGTAGTCGACCGCGCCCGCCTCGTAGCCGGCGAACACCTGCGCGACGTCCGCCTCGGCGGCGGTGAGGAAGATGATCGGGACGTCCCGGCTGCGCTCGCGGCGCTTGATGAGCGCCGCGGTCTCCAGCCCGTCCATCCCGGGCATCTGGACGTCGAGCAGGATGACCGCGAAGTCCTGGGCCAGGACCTCGCGCAGCGCCTGCTCGCCGGAGTCCGCCTCGACGATCTCGAGCCCCAGCGGGGCCACCACCGCGCGCAGCGCGATGCGGTTCTCCCGCCGGTCGTCGACGAGCAGGACCCGGGCCCCGTCGTCGTCGTGGACCTCGTGCACGCAGCCGACCCTAGCCGTTGAGCCACACCCGCATGAGCGAGAGCAGCTGGTCGACGTCGACGGGCTTGGTGACGTAGTCGGAGGCGCCGGCGCTGATCGACTTGTCGCGGTCGCCCTTCATCGCCTTCGCGGTGAGCTGGATGATCGGCAGCGTCTCGAACCGCGGCATCGAGCGGATCGCGCGCGCGGTCTCGTAGCCGTCCATCTCCGGCATCATCACGTCGAGCAGCACGAGGTCCACGTTGGGGTCCTCGCGCAGGCGCTCGATGCCCTCGCGGCCGTTCTCGGCGAAGGCGACCTTCATCCCGCGCACCTCCAGGGCGCTGGCCAGGGCGAACACGTTGCGGATGTCGTCGTCGACGATCAGCACGCGCTTGCCGTGGAAGACCTGGTCGGCCGTCCGCAGCCGGGCCAGGAGCTTGCGCGTCGGCTGCGGCAGCTGGGCCTCCAGCCGGTGCAGGTACAGCGCGGTCTCGTCGACCAGCCGGTCGGGCGTCGCGGCGCTGGTGACCACCAGCGGCGTGCTCAGCTCGTCGATGACCGTCCGCTCGGGCGCCGGCAGCGCCTCCGGGCAGTGCAGGACGATCGGCAGCTCGCGCAGGCCCTGGTCGGCGGCGATCCCGCTCAGCAGGCTCGCCGGCCACACCGCGCCCGGCTCCATCACGAGCACCGTGCAGTCCGCGCCGTCCCCCTTCAGGCGCTCCAGCGCCGTGTCGGGCTCGGCGGTGAGCACGTCGACGTCGTCGCCCGCGCCGAGCAGGCTCATCGTCGCGTCGTCGAGCCCCTCGCCGTCCTGGACGACGACCAGCCGCTTGACCGAGCGCGCGCTCAGGCGGTCCAGCGCCTCCAGCGCGGCCATCGCGGCGTCGCCGCCGCCCTCGGTCGGGTCCTCGACGTACGCGGCCGCGCCCGCACGCAGCGCCGCGATCCGGCCCGAGGGCGGGCCCGCGACGACGACCGGCCGGTGGCGGGTCTCCGGGTGGGACTTGAGCTGGCCGAGCAGGCGCTCGCCGCGGCCGTCGCCGCTGAACACGAGCACGACGTCGGGCCGGTACTCGCGGGCGAGCGCGAGCCCGATCGGCGTGCGGCGCGCGGCCAGGCCCTTGAAGCCGTGCTCGCGCGCGACGGCGATCGCGCCCTGGGCGTGCTTGGGGTCGTGCGCGATGACCAGCAGGACGCGGTCGCCCGCGACGATCGCGGCGCGGTCGTCCTCGACGCCGTCGTAGGGCAGCAGCGCGGTCGTGTCGGCCTGCGCCGTGACCGGGGCCGCCACCGGCGGCTCGGCCGGCGCCTCGACCTGCACGCCCTCCGTGGTGCGGTGGGCCAGCGGCAGGACGAGCGTGAAGGTCGAGCCCTGGCCCGTCTCCGAGGCGACGCGGATCTCGCCGCCCAGCAGACGCGAGATCTCGCGGCTGATGGAGAGGCCGAGGCCGGTGCCGCCGTACTTGCGCGACGTCGTGCCGTCAGCCTGCTGGAAGGCCTCGAAGATCGACAGGAGCTTGTCCTCGGCGATCCCGACGCCCGTGTCCTCCACCGCGAACGCGATGCGGTCGGCGCCGTCGCGCGCGACCCGCAGCGTGACCGAGCCGTCGTGCGTGAACTTGAACGCGTTGGACAGCAGGTTGCGCAGCACCTGCTGCAGCCGCTGCTCGTCGGTGACGATCGAGGGCGGCAGCGACGCGTCGATGTCGACGTTGAGGTCGAGCCCCTTCTCCTCGGCGATCGGCCGGAAGCCGCGCTCGACGTCCTCGCGCACGTCGGCCAGCGCCGTCGGCCCGAGGTTGAGCTCCATCTTGCCGGCCTCGACCTTGGACAGGTCGAGGATGTCGTTGATCAGCGCGAGCAGGTCGTTGCCCGCGCTGTGGATCGTCGTGGCGAACTCGACCTGCTGGCCGGTGAGGTTGCCGTCGGCGTTGTCGGCCAGCATCCGCGACAGGATCAGCAGCGAGTTCAGCGGCGTGCGCAGCTCGTGACTCATATTGGCCAGGAACTCGGACTTGTACTTCGAGCTCAGCGCCAGCTGCGCGGCCTTCTCCTCCAGGCCGGCGCGGGCGCGCTCGATCTCCTCGTTCTTGACCTGCAGCTCGCGGGCCAGCGACTGGGACTGGACCAGCAGCTCCTCCGTGCGCATGTTCGCGCGGATGGTGTTGAGCACCACGCCGATGGTCTCGGTGATCTGGTCGAGGAACTGGCGGTTGACCTCGCTGATCGCGTGCAGCGAGGCGAGCTCGATGACGCCGAGGACCTCCTCCTCGAAGATCACGGGGACGACGACGATGTGGCGGGCCGTCGCGTCGCCCAGGCCGCTGGAGACCTTCACGTAGTCCTCGGGCACGTCCTCGAGCACGATGACCTTGCGCTCGATCGCCGCCTGGCCGACCAGGCCGTCGCCCAGCCCGAACGCGTCGGCCTGGCCCTTGGACGGGCGGTAGCCGTAGCCCGCGACGAGGTGCAGCTCCTCGCGCTGGGGCTCCAGCAGGAAGAAGGCGCCGTGCTGGGCGTTCACCAGCGGGGTGAGCTCGCTCATGATGAGCTTGGTCACCTCGCCGAGGTCGCCCTGGCCCTGCAGCATGCCCGACAGGCGGGCGAGGTTCGTCTTCAGCCAGTCCTGCTCGACGTTGATCATCGTCGTCTCGCGCAGGTTGGCGATCATCTGGTTGATGTTGTCCTTGAGCTCGGCGACCTCGCCCTGCGCCTCGACGGTGATCGACCGCGTGAGGTCGCCCTGGGTCACCGCGGTGGACACCTCGGCGATCGCGCGCAGCTGCGTGGTCAGCGTCGACGCCAGCTGGTTGACGTTCTCGGTGAGGTCGCGCCACGTGCCCGACACGCCCTCGACCTGCGCCTGACCGCCCAGCGCGCCCTCGGTGCCGACCTCGC
>JACRMD010000342.1 GCA_016215085.1 Solirubrobacterales bacterium
GCCAGGCGGGCGTAGAGGCCGCCGAGCGCCAGCAGCTCGTCGTGCGTCCCGCGCTCGGCGATGCGCCCGCGCTCGAGCACGACGATCTGGTCGGCGTCGCGGATCGTCGACAGCCGGTGGGCGATCGCGATCGTCGTCCGGGTGGAGGCGAGGCGGTCCAGGGCGTCCTGGACCATGCGCTCGGTCTCGTTGTCCAGCGCCGAGGTCGCCTCGTCGAGCAGCAGCACCGGCGGGTTGCGCAGGACGACCCGGGCGATCGCGATGCGCTGCTTCTCGCCGCCGGAGAAGCGGTAGCCGCGCTCGCCCACCAGCGTGTCGTAGCCCTCGGGGAGCGAGGCGATGAGGTCGTGCACCTGCGCGGCGCGCGCGGCCGCCTCGAGCTCCTCGTCGGTGGCCTCGGGCCTGGCGAAGCGCAGGTTGTCGCGCACCGACGCGTGGAAGAGGTAGGTCTCCTGGGACACGAGCCCGACCGTGCTCGAGAGCGAGTCGAAGGTCGCGTCGCGCACGTCGACGCCGTCGATCGTCACCCGCCCGGCGCCGACGTCGTAGAGCCGCGCCACCAGGTAGGCGAGCGTCGTCTTGCCGCTGCCCGTCTCCCCCACGATCGCGGTGAACGACCCGGCCGGCACCTCGAGGTCGATCCCGTCGAGGGTCGGCGGCGCGTCGGGGTCGTAGCCGAACGAGACGCCCTCGAAGCGGACCTCGCCGCGGACGTCGCGCAGGTCGCGGTGGCCGTCGTGCAGGTCGACCGGCAGGTCGAGGTACTCGAAGATCCGCGTGAAGAGCGCGAGCGAGCTCTGCACGTCGACCGACACGTTCAACAACGACTGGATCGGGAACAGCAGCCGCGTCTGCAGCGTCGTGAAGGCCACCAGTGTGCCGACCGTGATCGCCGACGTCTGCCCCGCGAACCAGTAGACGAGCGCCGGCATGATCGCGAAGCTCATCTGCACCGACGCCATGCGCCAGCGGCCGGCCATCCGGGAGCGCACCTCGAGGTCGGCGAGCTCGCGCGACTCCGCGGCGAAGCGGTCGGCCAGCTCGCCGCCGCGGCCCATCGTGCGCCCGAGCAGGATGCCGCTGACGCTCAGCGACTCCTCGACCAAGGCGGACATGTCGGCCATCCGCCCCTGCCGCACCGCGGTGATCCTCCGGCGCTCGCTGCCCACCCGCTTGGTCAACCACACGAAGAACGGCAGGACCGCGAGCGAGAAGGTCGCGAGCCGCCAGTCCAGCGCGAACATCGCGGCCGTCGTCGCGATCACGGTCGTCACGTTGGAGACGATCGACGTCGCCGTGCTCGTGACGATGTTCTGCACGCCGCCGATGTCGTTGGAGATCCGGCTCTGGACCTCGCCCGTGCGCGTGCGCGTGAAGAACGCCAGCGACATCCGCTGGAGGTGGCTGTAGACCTGCGCGCGCAGGTCGTGCATGACTCGCTGGCCGACGACGTTGCTCAGCCACGTCTGCGCCACGCCGAGCGCGCCGGTGGCGATCGAGATGGCGATCATCCCGGCGACCAGCCACGTCAGCAGCGTGGTGTCGCCCTCGGGGATCGCGACGTCGAGGACCTCGCGCAGCAGGAACGGCGAGACCATCGACAGCGCCGCGCTGAACGCGATCAGCCCGAGCACCGCGAAGAGCCGCCCGCGGTACGGGTGGAACAGCGCGGCGATCCTGCGGGCTTCCACCTACGACACGGTAGGGCGGTGCGCGGCGACGACCCGGTCGAAGAGGTCGGCGACCCCGTCGGCGATCGCCGGCCACGAGAACCGCTCGTGTGCGTCGCGCAGGGCGCGGCGGCCGGCGCGGCGGCGCGCCACCGGGTCGTTGACGCACGCGACCAGCGCGTCGGCCAGCCCCTCGAGGTCGTCGGGCTCCACGAGCCAGCCGGTGTCCCCCGGCTTGACGATCAGCGCCGGGCCCATGCGGTTGACGGCGATGGCCGGCAGCCCGCAGGCCATGCCCTCGACGAGCACCGACCCGAACTGCTCGCGCACCGAGGCGAGCACGAGCGCGTCGGCCGCCGACAGCAGCTCGGGCAGCTCGTCGTGGCCGTGCCAGCCGGCGAGGAAGACGCGCGGCGCGCCGGTCGAGCGCACGACCTCCAGCGGGTGCTCGCCCTCCCACTCGCCGGGATAGCCGCCGACGAGCACGAGCGACGCCGGCTCGGCGAAGCGCGGCGCGGCGGCCGCCCACGCGCGGATGAGCAGCGGCAGCCGCTTGACGTGGGTGAAGCGCCCGACGCACACGAGCACGGGCCCGCCCGCCGTCTCGGCCACGTCGCCGGCGTCGTAGCCGACGCTGCCCTCGTCCTCGCCGGGCGCCCAGCCACGCGGCTGCTCGACCAGGACGCGCCGCCACACGGCGTCGCGGTCGACGTCGAGGCGGTCGAAGTGCTCGGGGTCGAACCCGTTGGGGCTCACGACGCAGCGGGCGCGGTCGATGCCGAGCAGCCGCTCGACGCGCTCGAGCTGCGCGGGCGACAGGACGAGCAGCCGCTCGCAGCGGTGCGCCCACCGGCGCATGCGCTCGGCCCAGCGCGCGCCGTGTTCCCACGACCCGCCCTCCTCGATGGCCTCGAGCATCC
>JACRMD010000354.1:0-5138 GCA_016215085.1 Solirubrobacterales bacterium
CGCCGCCGCCCGCACCCGCGGCGCGCCCCGCCGAGGCCGCGCCCGACCCGGCGCCCACCGCGGTCGCCCTCGCCGAGCCGCTCGGCGAGCTGGACCTCGCCACCGTCGGCGAGTACTGGCCCGCGGTGCTCGACACGATCAAGGAGCGCCACGGCATGCTCGGCGCCGTGCTCGTCGAGGCCCGGCCCGTCGAGGTCCGCGACCGCGGCGTGATCTTCGCCTTCGACCCCAGCCAGGGCTTCCTGCGCAAGAAGGCCGACGACGCGACCTGCCGCCAGCTGGTGCAGGACGCGTTCCGCGAGCTGCTCGGCGTCAGCCCGCGGGTGGAGTACGAGCCGCGCGAGCGCGCCACCGAGGAGGAGGGGGCGCCGCCGGTGCTCACCGAGGACCAGTGGGTCGCGCGGTTCAAGCAGGAGTTCGACGCCGAGGAGATCGTCCCCGACCCGGAGGGAGAGGCCTGATGCCCCAGCCCAACATCCAGCAGATGCTCAAGCAGGCCCAGGACATGATGGCCGCCCAGCAGGAGGCCATGGAGCAGCTCAAGCAGCAGCGGGTCGAGGCCTCCGCCGGCGGCGGCATGGTCAAGGTCGTCGCCAGCGCCGACGGGCAGCTGCAGGAGCTGCGGATCGACCCCGAGGCCGTCGACCCCGAGGACGTCGAGATGCTCCAGGACCTCGTCCTGGCCGCGGTCAACGAGGCGCTGCGCCAGGCCTCGGCGATCCAGGAGCAGGCGATGCAGGGCGCCGGCGGCGGCGCGGGCTTCGACCCGATGGCGGCGCTCGACGCGCTCGGCCGCGGCGGCGGCGGAGGGCTCGGCGGCCCGGGGGGCGCCGCGCCCCCGATGAACCGCGCGCAGCGGCGCGCGAAGAAGCGGTAGGCGGCCCTGTTCGCCCCGCCCGTCCAGCGGCTCGTCACCGAGCTCGGCAAGCTCCCCGGGATCGGGCAGCGCACCGCCCAGCGGCTGGCCTTCCACCTGCTGCGCGTCGACGCCGAGGAGGCCGGCGCGCTCGCGGACGCGATCCGCGAGGTCAAGGAGAAGATCGGGTTCTGCGAGGTCTGCTTCAACCTCGCCGACCAGCCGCGCTGCGAGATCTGCCGCGACGAGCGGCGCGACACCAGCACCATCTGCGTCGTCGAGGAGCCCGGCGACGTAGTGCCGATCGAGCGCACGCACGAGTACCGCGGCCGCTACCACGTGCTCGGCGGCGCGCTGTCGCCGATCGACGGGGTCGATCCCGAGGACCTCAAGATCGCCGAGCTGCTGCGCCGGGTCGACGGCGGGGAGGTCCGCGAGGTCGTGCTGGCCACCAACCCGACGACGACCGGCGAGGCGACCGCGCTGCACATCGCCGCGCAGCTGCGCGAGCGCGCGCCCGACGTCGTCGTCACCCGGCTGGCCTCGGGCCTGCCGGTCGGCGGCGACCTCGAGTACGCCGACGAGGTCACGCTCGGCCGCGCGCTCGCGGGCCGCCGCGCCCTGTAGTCAGCAGGAGGACTGCGGCTCGCGGCCGCGGCGGCCGACCACCGGGACGTGGTGGCTCGTCCCCGCTCGCCATGGCTCGCCGGCGCCCTCGCGGTGCTCGCCCTCGGCGTGCTCGTCCAGCTCTCGCACGCGCTGACCGGGACGGGCCCGGCGGCGCCGATCGAGGACGACCTCTACATGGCGACCGAGATGGGCGCGGCGCTGGTCTGCCTGTGGCGCGCGGTCGCGGTCCGCGCCGAGCGCCTGGCCTGGTCGCTCATGGCCGCGTACCTGCTGCTGTGGGGCGTCGCCGACGGGCTCTGGGTCTGGGTGCTGGACGAGGACACCGCGCCGATCCCCAACGTCTCCGACGCGTTCTTCCTGGGCTCCTACGTCGCCGCCTACGCCGGTCAGGTCGTCCTGCTGCGCGCGCGGCTGCGTCCGTTCCGCCCGTCGCAGTGGCTCGACGGCCTCGTCGTCGGCCTCGGCCTCTCGGCCGCGTCGGCCGTGGCGTTCGCGCCGATCCTCGAGCTCACCGACGGCGCGCCGCTGACCGTGGGCACGACGCTCGCCTACCCGGCGCTCGACCTCCTCCTGCTGACCACGGTCGCCGTCGCCTTTGCGATGACCGGCTGGCGGCCGGGCGCGACCTGGACGCTGCTCGGCGCGTCGCTGGTCCTCACCGCGCTGGCCGACGGGCTCTGGAGCCTCATGGAGTCCGCGGACTCCTACGAGGCGGGCACGCTCGTCGACGTGATGTGGCCGGCGTCGATGCTGTGCGCCGCGATCGCCGCGTGGACCCCGGCCCGCCGGCGCCGCGCCGACGACGACGGCCTGGTCGGCGCGATCCTGCCCGCCGGCTTCGGCCTGGCCTCGCTCGCCGTCCTCGTGGTCGCCGCCGTCGGCGACGTCACGCCGGTCGCCTCCGGCCTGGCCGCCCTCGCGCTGCTCGCCGCGTTCGCCCGCGCCGGGCTGACCTACCGCGAGAACCTCGCCCTGCTGCGCCACAGCCGCGCCGAGGCGCTGACCGACGGCCTGAGCGGCCTCGGCAACCGGCGCCGCCTCATGGACGACCTCGACGACGCGCTCGCCCATCGCGAGCCGACCGTCCTGGGCTTCTTCGACCTCGACGGCTTCAAGGCCTACAACGACAGCTTCGGCCACGGGGCCGGCGACGTCCTGCTGCGCCGCCTCGGCCGCGAGCTCGACGCGGCGGTCGCCGGGCACGGCCGCGCCTACCGCCTCGGCGGCGACGAGTTCTGCGTCCTGCTCCGCGGCGACGACGAGGCGCTGGTCGCCGGCGCGTCGCGCGCGCTGACCGCCGAGGGCGACGGCTTCGCCATCGGCGCCTCCTGCGGCGCCGTCGTGCTGCCGCGCGACGCCGGCTCGGCCACGGTCGCGCTCCAGCTCGCCGACGAGCGCATGTACGCGGCCAAGGCGTCGCGACGCGGCTCGACCCGCCGCCAGGCGCGCGACCTCCTCCTGCAGGTGCTCGTCGAGCGCGAGCCCGACCTGCGCGAGCACCTCGGCGGCGTCGCCGCGCTGGCGCTCGCCGCCGGGCGGCGGCTCGGCCTCGACAACGAGCAGCTCGACGAGGTCGTCCGCGGCGCGGAGCTGCACGACGTCGGCAAGGTCGCCGTGCCCGACGGGATCCTCGGCAAGCCCGGCCCGCTCGACGACGAGGAGTGGGCGATCATGCGCCAGCACACGATCGTCGGCGAGCGCATCCTCGCCGCGGCCCCGGCGCTGCGGCCGGTCGCCGCGCTCGTGCGCGCCTCGCACGAGCGCTGGGACGGCGGCGGCTACCCGGACGGCCTGGCCGGCGAGGCGATCCCGCTCGGCGCGCGGATCATCACGGCCTGCGACGCCTACGACGCGATGCGCGCCGACCGCCCCTACGCGCGGCCGGTGACGGTCGAGGCGGCGCTCGCCGAGCTGCGCCGCTGCGCCGGCACGCAGTTCGACCCGCGTGTGGTGGAGGCCGTCGTGGCGGCCGTCCGCGAGGTCGAGCGCGTCGCCGCCTAGACGCCGGCCGCCGCGGCGATCGCCCGGGCCGAGCGCTCGACGTCGTCCTCCGTGGTCATCCAGCCGCTGACCGCGATGCGCATCGCCACGCGGCCGTCCCACGTCGTCTCGCCGAGCCAGAGCGTCCCGTCGCGCTGCACGGCCTCGACCGCGGCGCGGGTCCGCGCGTCGTCGTCGCCGAAGCGGAGGAGCACCTGGTTGAGCACCACGTCGTTGAGGACCTCCACGTCGTCGCGGGCGCCGAGCAGCTCCGCGAAGCGCCGCGCGTGCGCGCAGCAGCGCTCGACGAGCTCGGCCACGCCGTCGCGGCCGAGCGCCCGCAGCGCGGCGTACACGGGGACCGCGCGGGCGCGGCGCGAGGACTCCGGGACCAGGTTGGTGGGGTCGGTCGTCCCGCCCACCGTCGTGAGGTAGGCGGCGGCCAGGCCCATCGCGGCGCGGTGGGCGCCGGGGTCGGCGACGATCGCCATCGCGCAGTCGTAGGGGACGTTGAGCCACTTGTGGGCGTCCACGGCCCAGGAGTCGGCGCGCTCGATCCCCGCGGTGAGATGGCGCCGCGACGGCGCGGCGGCGGCCCACAGCCCGAAGGCCCCGTCGACGTGCAGCCACGCGCCGTGCTCGCGGGCGAGGTCGGTGATCGGCTCGAGCGGGTCGAAGGCGCCGGTGGCGACGTTGCCGGCCTGGGCGATCACGATGGTGGGCGCGTCGCGGTCGCCCGCGTCGAGGGTCGCGGCCAGGGCGTCGGGGCGCATGCGCCCGGCGTCGTCGGCGGGGACCAGCGCGGCGGTTCCGGCGCCGAGGCCCAGCAGCCGCAGCGCGGTGAAGACGGTCGCGTGCGCCTGCTCGCCGGCGACCACCCGCACGGGCGGGGCGCCCTGCAGGCCGTCGCGCTCGACGTCGTGCCCGGCGCGGGCCAGCACCGCGTGGCGCGCCGCGGCCAGGCCGACGACGTTGCCGGCCTGCGCGCCGGTGACGAAGCCGACGCTCGCGCCCGCGGGCAGGCCGAGCAGCTCGAGCACCCAGCCGCCGGCGACCTCCTCGACGACCGACGCGGCGGGCGAGAGCGCGTAGAAGCCGGCGCACTGGTCCCAGGCGGAGACCAGCCAGTCGGCGGCCACCGCGACGGGCAGGCTGCCGCCGATGACGAACCCGTGGAAGCGCGGGCCGGCGCTCGCGGTCAGGCCGGGGTCGGCGTCGCGGGCGAGGTCCTCGATGACGGCCACCGGGTCCAGCGGCCCGTCCTGGAGCTCGCGGCCGAGCGCGGCCCGCAGCGCGGCGACGTCGGCCGGCGGCGCGACCGGCCGCTCGGGCAGCTCGGCGAGGAACGCCTCCGCCAGCTCGGCGGCACGGCGCAGGACCGGTTCGTGGGCGGGCATGACGCGAGCCTATGCGTCTTCGACGTAGTCCCTGCGCGCGGCGGCGAGCTCCTCCTGGAGGGCCGGGAGGCGGGCGACGTCCTCGGGCGTCCACCGGCCGGTCCGGCCCCGCGCGACGATCGCCTCGTGCTCGGCCTCGAGGGCCTGCAGCGACGACCACGCGGCGTGGCGCTCCTCGCTCCGCTGCGCGCGGGCGCGCAGTCCCGCCTGGAGCTCCTCGATGCGCGCGGCGAAGTCGTCCGGCTCCTCGACGTGGCGCCGCGCCCGCTCGAGCA
>JACRMD010000354.1:5208-5809 GCA_016215085.1 Solirubrobacterales bacterium
CGTGCCTGCACGTCGGCGAGGTCGGCGAAGGACTGGGTGAGGCGCTCCAGCGGCGCGAGCAGCGTGCGCGTGAACGCCGCGGCGGCGACGTCGCGGATCTCGCGCGGCGCCGCCCCGTCGTCGCGCAGCAGCGCGGTCACGCGCAGCACGGCGCGCGGGTCCGCGCCCTCCTCGGCGGCACGGGCGAAGAAGGCCTCCAGCGCCTGCCGGGCGGGCGCGAGGGTCGCGGGGTCCCGCGCGGCCATGCCGGCGATCCACAGGACCACCGGGATCGCCCGAAGGTCGCCCGCGTCGAGTGCCTGCAGCGCCCGCGCGTGCGTCGCGGGCCGCACCGGCCCGAAGCCCCACGCCAGCGCGTCGTGCGCCGCGCCGGTCGCGCGGCGGCGCTCCTCCTCGGGGCGCGCGGGCGCCAGCGGCGCGGTCGCCGCGGCCTCGGCGACCTGTCCGGCCAGCTCCGGCGCGATCGAGGCGAGCGGCGAGGTGAAGGTGCCGGCCGTGAAGAGGCGGGCGGCCTCGAGCCAGTGCGCCACGGCGGCGTCCTCGCGCTCCCACTCCTCGGCGACGTACGCGCGCGCGGCCCACATGGGCGCGCTCTCCGGCC
>JACRMD010000355.1 GCA_016215085.1 Solirubrobacterales bacterium
GCCCGAGCCCGCGCCCGCGCCCGCGCCCGCGCCTGCCTAACGCGGGAGCGCCGCCTCGACGCGCGTGCCGGCGCCGGGCACCGACTCGAGCGCGAGCCGGCCGCCGAGCGCCTCCGCGCGCTCGCGCATGCTCGTCAGCCCCAGGCCACCGGCCGCCGCGCCCGCCTCGGGGTCGAAGCCGAAGCCGTCGTCGACGACCCACAGGCGCAGCTCGGACCCGCCGCGCAGGCCGACCTCGATCGCGCTCGGGCAGCCGTGGCGGACCGCGTTGGTCATCGCCTCGCGCAGGATCCGCAGCAGCGTCTCGCGCGTCTGCTGGTCGGCCTCGACGTCCTCGTCGAGGTCGAGCGTCAGGGCGCTCCCGGCCCGGGTGGCCAGCGCCTCCGCCACGCCGGCGAGCAGGACCGGCAGCGGCTCGTCGGGCGGCCGCGACAGCGCGGTGATCGCCAGCCGCGACTCCTCCAGGCCGCGGCGGGCGGCGTCGGCGATGTGCTCGAGGTCGGGGTCGCCGCCGCGCTCCTGCACCAGCGAGCGGGCCTGGCTGGCGATGAACGCGAGCTCCTGGGCCAGGCCGTCGTGCAGGTCGCGCGCGAGGCGGCGGCGCTCGTCGAAGATCGCCGCGCGCGCCAGCGCGGGCTGGTAGCCGGCGATCTCGCGCAGGACCGCGCCCAGCACGGCGAGGTAGAAGAGCAGCCGCAGGACGTCGCCCGTGGTGACCCAGTCCGAGAAGCGCGAGGGGAACAGCAGGTAGTTCACGCGCGACAGCGCGCCCAGGGCGACGGCGACCGCCAGCCACCCGCGCAGCTCGTCGTGCTCGACCGCCGCCTGGCGCAGGAAGCCGCCGGCGGCCACGGCCAGCAGGACGGCACCGATCCCGAAGGTCGCGAGCACCACGGCGTTGCCGGTCAGGTGGATGGTCGCCGACGTCTCCGGCGAGAGCGCCGGGTCCACCGGCGCGGGCAGGCCGTCGCCGGCGATGAGCACCGCGGAGGCGATCGCCGCGAGCACCAGGCCCGCCGCGGCCCACGCGCGCAGCAGCGCCTGGCGGCGGTCGGGCAGGCGCTGCCCGGGCGCCAGCGCCGAGAGCGCGATGAGCACCGTGCCCAGCAGGCCGGCGAAGGTCGCCGCCCACGCGCGCTCGTCGGGCGGGATGCCGGTCGTCTGCGGGACGGCGGCGAAGAGCAGGTTCGTCACGGCCAGCACGCCCAGGCCGGTCGCCAGGACCAGGTCGCTGCGCGCGCCGCTGAGCCGGAAGCGCGCGACGACGAGGTACGCCGCGACGCCGACGATCAGGCCGGCGGCGGTCTCCAGCGCGACGTGCGCCTCCTCGCTGCGGTAGGCGAACCGCAGGCCGGGCGTGACGGCGACGAGCACGGTCAGGCCGCCGCCCACCACGTAGGTGAGCAGCACGAGCAGGCGGAAGTTGCGCGGTGCCGCCAGTCGGCCCATCGACCAGGGAACGGGAGCGGCGGTCGGCGGCTTGCGCTAGCCGACGCGCTCCAGCAGCACGCGGCCGTCGGGGCCGAGCAGGCCCCCGAGCGTCGCGCCGGCGGGCAGCTCGTACTCGTCGTCGCCGAGCACGTCGCGCCAGCGGCCGGCCAGCCCGGGCGGCAGGTCCCAGCCGCCGGCCCCGGTCGCCCCGTCGCGCACCGCGACCGCGACCAGCACGTCGCCGCCGCGCGCGAACGCGCACACGTCGTCGCCGGCCGGCACCGGCACGTAGTCGCCGGCGAACGCCTCGGGCCGCCGGCGGCGGAGGTCCAGCGCGCGGCGCACGAGGTCGAGCTTGACCGTCTCGCGCGTCGGCTCGGCGCCCTCGCGCAGCGCCGCCAGCGCCTCGCGCCGCGCCGCCCAGTCGACCGGCCGGCGGTTGTCGGGATCCACGAGCGACAGCGCCCACAGCTCGTCACCCTGGTAGACGTCGGGCACGCCGGGCACGGTGAGCTTCAGCAGCGTCTGGCCGAGCGCGATCCGCTCGCCGAGCTCGGCCACGCGCGCCGCGACGCCGTCGAAGCCGTAGCGGAACGGCCCGTGGTCGAGCAGTGCGACGGCGAAGCGCTTGACCGCGGCCTCGTGCTCCTCGTCGGGCTCGATCCAGTTCGACGACACCTTGGCCTCGCGCAGCGCCTTCTCGAGGTAGGCCTCCAGGCGGTCGGCCTCGATCGGCCAGGCGCCCACGAGCGTCTGGTAGACGAGGAGCTCCTCGGCCGGCGTCGGGGCGGGTGGGTGGGCCGATCTCAGCTCGGCGTTGACCTCGAACCACGACGTCACGGCGTCGGCCCACCACTGCGGCGTGGACGCCAGCGCGCACAGCCGCGCGCGCACGTCGCCCGAGCGCTTGGTGTCGTGCGTGGTCGAGACCAGGAGGCCGCGCGGGAAGCGCTCCGCGCGCTCGGCGCCGGCGCGGTGGAAGTCCTCGACGCTGACGCTCCACCGCGACGGGTCGCCGCCGACCTCGTTGAGCGCCAGCAGGCGGACGTAGCGGTAGAAGGCGGTGTCCTCGACGCCCTTGGCCATGACCGGCGGGGTCGTCTGCTGGAAGCGCGTGACGAACTCGGCCGGCACGCCGTCGCGCTCGAGCAGCACCGCGCGGCGGATCTCCTCGGGTAGCCCGTCGGCCTCGGCCAGCGCCTCGCGGTCGGCCGCCTCGACCCGCCCGCTCCACGGCTCGACGTAGGTCCGGTAGACCGGCAGCGATGCGACGGCGCGCTCGAGGTCCGGCGCGTCCGGCCACAGGCGGCGCAGCCGGTCGACCTCGGGCGCGAACGTGGTCGTGGCCTGCTCGAGCTTGGCCTCGTCGGCGAGCTCCCCGAACGGCCGCGCGTCGCCGACGAGCGACGTGTACAGCTTGGTCAGCGGCGCCTCTCCCGCCGGGTCGACGAACAGCGCCGCCACGTCGTTGGCGAACTCGTAGCCGACGGTGCCCTCGACCGGCCAGTCGCGCAGGTGCTCCCCGGGGTCGAGGATCTTCTCGACCCACACGTGGCGCACGCCGGCGTCGGCCAGGCGCCGCAGGTAGCCGGCCGGGTCGGCCAGCCCGTCGGGGTGGTCGATGCGCAGGCCGTCCACGACGCCCTCGCGCACGAGCCGGATCGCCAGCTCGTGGGTGGTCCGGAAGACCTCCTCGTCCTCCTGGCGCACGGCGGCCAGCTCGTCGATGTCGAAGAAGCGCCGGCGCCCCGGGCCGATGGTCGCCTCCTCGTCGAGGTCGAAGAAGACGCGGCGCAGGTCCTCGTCGGCCCAGAACGGGTTGGCGTCGTCGGCCGCCATGTGGTTGGGGACGATGTCGAGCACGAGGCCCATGCCGTGCTCGTGCGCCGTGCCGGCCAGCGCGCGCAGCCCGTCCTCGCCGCCGAGGTCGTCGGAGACCCGGCGCGGGTCGACGACGTCGTAGCCGTGGGTCGAGCCCTTGCGCGCCTGGAAGGACGGCGAGAGGTAGACGTGCGAGGCGCCGAGCTCGGCCAGGTAGGGCACGAGCTCGCGGGCGGCGGCGAAGTCGAGGTCGGTGCCCAGCTGCAGCCGGTAGGTCGCGCGCAGCTCCCGGCTCACCGGGGCCTCCGCAGCACGGTGATCGAGCGCGCCGTGACCATGATGTCGGCGCGGGCGCGGTACTCCTGCTGCCCTGGCTGGATCTCCGGTGCGGCGGTCGTGACCTCGACGGTCCAGCGCGCGCCGAAGCGCTGCGCCGGCAGCTTGAACACCACGTCCTCGTGGTGGGCGTTGAAGAGCACGATGAACGAGTCGCCGCGGACCTCCTGGCCGCGGGCGTCGCGCGTGCCCGTCTCATCCCCGTTGAGGAAGACGCCGAGCCAGCGCGTGTCGTGGTTCTCCCAGTCGCGCCGGGTCATCCGGCGCCCGTCGGTGCGGAACCACCACACGTCGGGCAGGCCCGGGACCATCTGCTCGCCCTCGAGGAAGCGCTCGCGGCGGAACACGGGCTCCTGCCGGCGGAGGTCGATCAGCCGCTTGGTGAACGCGCGCTGGTCCTCGCAGACGTCGTCGACGTCCCAGTCGAACCAGGAGATCTCGCTGTCCTGGCACCAGCCGTTGTTGTTGCCGCCCTGCGTGCGGCACATCTCGTCGCCGCCGAGCAGCATCGGCGTGCCCTGGCTGAGCAGCAGCGTCGTCAGGAAGTTGCGCCGCTGCCGCGCGCGCAGCCGGTTGACCTCGGCGTCGTCGGTCGGGCCCTCGGCGCCGCAGTTCCAGGACCGGTTGTCGTCGGTCCCGTCGCGGTTGCCCTCCTCGTTGGCCTCGTTGTGCTTGTCGTTGTAGGAGACGAGGTCGTAGAGGGTGAACCCGTCGTGCGCGGTGATGAAGTTGATCGACGCGAACGGGCGTCGGCCGTCGGCGTACAGGTCGCTGGAGCCGGTGAACCGCGACGCGAAGTTCGCCACGGTCTCCCGGCCGCGCCAGAAGTCGCGCATGACGTCGCGGTAGATGCCGTTCCACTCGCTCCACAGGACCGGGAAGTTGCCGACCTGGTAGCCGCCGGGGCCGACGTCCCACGGCTCGGCGATGAGCTTGACCTGCGAGAGGACGGGGTCCTGGTGGATGGTGTCGAAGAACGCCGACAGGCGGTCGACGTCGTAGAACTGGCGCGCCAGCGTGCTGGCCAGGTCGAAGCGGAACCCGTCGACGTGGCACTCCAGCACGAAGTAGCGCAGCGAGTCCATGATGAGCCGCAGGACCGCCGGGTTGACGACGTTGAGCGTGTTGCCCGTGCCCGTGAAGTCCATGTAGTAGTGCGGGTCCTCGGGCGACAGGCGATAGTAGCTCGCGTTGTCGACGCCCTTGAAGGACAGCATCGGGCCGAGGTGGTTGCCCTCCGCGGTGTGGTTGTAGACCACGTCGAGGAAGACCTCCATGCCCGCGCGGTGCAGCGCCTTGACCATGCCCTTGAACTCGCGCACGACCTCCTCGGGGTGGGTGGCGGCGGCGTAGGGCGAGTGCGGCGCGAGGTACCCGATCGTCGAGTAGCCCCAGTAGTTCGTCAGGCCCTTCTCGTGCAGGAAGGACTCGTCGGCGATGTGGTGGACCGGCAGCAGCTCGACGGCGGTGACGCCGAGGTCCCGGAGGTAGCCGACGACCTCGTCGCTGGCCAGCCCCGCGTACGTGCCCTGGAGCTCGGGCGGCAGCCCGGGGAAGCGCTTGGTGAGGCCCTTGACGTGGGTCTCGTAGATCACCGTGTCGGTCCACGGGATCTGCGGCGGGCGGTCGTCCTCCCAGTGGAAGGACTGGTCGATGACGATGCCCTTGGGGACCGCCGGCGCGCTGTCCTCGTCGTCGGGCTCGAGGTCGGCGTCGTCCGAGACGTCGCCGTCGGGCGGCGTGTAGGGCAGGACGTTGGCTCGGTCCCACTGCACCGGGCCCTCGATGACCTTGGCGTAGGGGTCGATCAGCAGCTTGTCCGGGTTGAACCGGTGGCCCTCGGCGGGCGCGTAGCGGCCGAAGACCCGGTAGCCGTAGCGCGTGCCGGGGCCGACGCCCGGCAGGTA
>JACRMD010000356.1 GCA_016215085.1 Solirubrobacterales bacterium
AACTCGTCTCCCTCGAGCTCAAAAAAGATGTGGTCGTCAAGCTGGCGCAGAGCGCCGAGGAGACCCTGGAGAAGGCGGAGGCGCAGCAGGACAAGGCCGAAGACCTCTCCACGCGCGCCCCGGTGGTCACCATCCTGGGCCACGTCGACCACGGCAAGACGTCGCTGCTGGACGCGATCCGCGAGACGGAGGTCGCCGCGGGCGAGGCCGGCGGCATCACCCAGCACATCGGCGCCTACCAGGTGCACGTCGGCGAGACCGACGAGGGCGAGGAGCGGCTCATCACGTTCCTCGACACGCCGGGCCACCAGGCGTTCACCGCCATGCGCGCCCGCGGCGCCCGCGTCACCGACATCGCGGTGATCGTGGTGGCGGCCGACGACGGCGTGAAGCCGCAGACCCGTGAGGCCGTCGACCACGCGAAGGCGGCCGGCGTGCCGATCGTCGTGGCGGTCAACAAGGTCGACAAGGAGGGCGCCGACCCGACGCGCGTCCGGACGGAGATGACCCAGCTGGGCCTCCAGCCGGCCGAGTGGGGCGGCGACACCGAGTACGTCGACGTGTCGGCCAAGACCCGCCAGGGCCTGGACGACCTGCTCGAGACGCTGACCGTCGTCGCGGACATCGAGGAGCTGTCGGCCAACCCGGACGCCGAGGCGTCGGGCGTGGTCATCGAGTCCAAGCTCGACCCGGGCCGCGGCCCGGTGGCGACCGTGCTCATCTCGCGCGGCACGCTGCGCGTCGGCGACCCGATCGTGGCCGGCCCGCACCCGGGCCGCGTCCGCGCGATGCTCGACTTCCGCGGCGACCGCGTCGAGGAGGCGCTGCCGGGCGACCCGGTGGAGATCCTCGGCTTCGACGGCGTCCCGGACGCCGGCGAGTTCGTCCGCGTCGTCGAGAACGAGCGCGAGGCGCGCCGCCTGGCCCAGGAGCGCGAGACGCGCGAGAAGGCCGAGGCGCTGGCCCGCCGCTCGGGCCGCAAGGTGTCCTTCGAGGACGTCTTCCGCCTGGCCAAGGAGGGCGACCTCAAGGAGCTGCCGCTCGTCATCAAGGCGGACGTGGCCGGCTCGGTGGAGGCGCTCGAGGACGAGATCGCGCGGCTGCCGCAGGACGAGGTCCACGTCAACGTCATCAGCTCGGGCGTCGGCGGCATCACCGAGTCCGACGTGTTGCTCGGCGCGGCCTCCGACGCCGTGATCCTCGGCTTCAACGTGCGCCCCGTGGGCGGCGCGCGGGAGCTCGCGGACCGCGAGGGCGTCGAGATCCGCTCCTACTCGGTCATCTACAAGGCGCTGGACGACCTGCGCGCCGCGATGGAGGGCCTGCTGGAGCCGGAGGAGGTCGAGGAGACCATCGGCACCGTCGAGGTCCGCGCGACCTTCAAGGCCTCGCGCATCGGCACCATCGCCGGCTGCTACGTCACCGACGGCGTCGTGCGGCGCAACGCCCGCGTGCGGATCGTCCGCGACGGCACGGTCGTCTACGACACGACGATCGCGTCGCTGCGGCGTGTCAACGACGACGTGCGCGAGGTCGCGACCGGCTTCGAGTGCGGCATCGTCCTGGCCAACTACCAGGACGTGAAGGAGGGCGACGTGCTGGAGGTCTACGAGACCCGCCAGGTGGAGCGCCAGCTCCAGCCCTCGTAGGCGTAGGTGTCGGCCTACGTCGCCCTGCTCACGATCCACCTGCACTTCCCCGAGGCGGGAAGCCTCAAGGGCAAGCGCAAGGACCTCTCGTCGGTGAAGGCCCAGCTGCACACGCGGCTGGGCCTCGCCGTGGCCGAGGTCGAGCACCAGGACACGTGGCAGCGCTCGACGCTCGCCGCGGCCTGCGTCAGCGGGTCGCTCTCGACACTCGAGCAGACGTGTGACAGGGTGTCGAGGTTCCTCGACGAACGGTTTCCCTACGGCGTTCGCGTGGAACGAACCGTCGCATCGTTCGAGGACGTGGAGGGTCTAGCATGAGCTCTCGCATGCGCCGCGTGGACGAAGCCGTCCGCGAGGTCCTCGGCGATGCCGTGGCACAAGACCTGAAGGACCCCCGCGTCGGATTCGTGACCGTCACCGAGGTACGCACCAGCCCTGACCTCCGCCACGCGCGGGTGTACGTCAGCGTCCTGGGCACCGAGGACGAGCGCGAGGCGACGCTGGCCGGGCTGCGCTCGGCGCACGGCGTCCTGCAGTCGCGCATCGCGCGCGAGCTGCGGATGAAGCGCACGCCGGCCCTGACCTTCGAGCACGACGACACGGCCGAGCGGGCCGCGCGGCTCGAGGCGCTCATCGAGACGACCGTCACGGAGGACGAGCAGTGAGCGATCGCAACGGCGCCACCGCGGCGCGCGACCAGGTGCTGGCCGAGATCCGCGTCGGGCAGCAGTTCGTCTGCGTCACCCACGAGCACCCCGACGGCGACGCGCTCGGCTCGCTGGTGGCGATGCACCGCATCCTCACCGCGCTCGGCAAGGACTCGGTGATGCTCATGGCCGCCGACGAGTTCCCGCTGCCCTACGAGTACCGGTTCTTCGACCTCGAGGGCCTGTCGACCGTCCCGCCGGACGACATCGACGAGCGCACCATCGTCTTCCTGGACTGCGGCAACATCGACCGCAACCCGCTGTCGGTGGTCAAGGGCGCCGACGCCCACATCCTCAACATCGACCACCACCACGACAACACGCGCTTCGGCACGGTCGACCTCGTCGACGCCGAGGCGTCGTGCACCGCCGAGATCGTGTGGGACCTGATGCGCCGGCTCGGCGTCGAGGTCGAGCCCGAGGTCGCCGACGCCCTGTACGTCGGCCTCGTCACCGACACCGGCAAGTTCATGTACGAGAACACCGGCCCGCGCGCGCACCAGATGGCCGCCGAGCTCATCGCCGCCGGGGTCGACGTGCACGGCATCTACCGCCGCCTGTACGAGGACATGCCCTACGCCAAGCTCGAGCTCCTGGCGCGGGCCCTGCAGCACGTCGAGCGCTTCGACGACGGCGCGCTGACCTTCACGCGGCTCACGCGCGACGACTTCCGCCTCGCGGGCGCCGAGGAGTCCTACAGCGAGGGCATCATCGACCACCTGCGCTCCGTCGAGGGCACGAAGGTCGCCGCGCTGGCCGGCGAGCTGGTCTCCGACGCGGGCAGCGGCCGCAAGAAGGTCTCGCTGCGCTCCACCGACGGCGAGGTCGACGTCTCCGCGATCGCCCGCGCCGGCGGCGGCGGCGGGCACCGGCAGGCCGCCGGCTTCTCCACGCAGCTCACCGACGAGGAGCTGACTCGGTTCCTGCGCGAGCAGGTCGCCGCGCAGCTGGGCGTCCGCTCCTAGGGGCCGCACCGATGGCGGAGGACCGGGCCGAGCCGCTCGCGGCGGTCCGCGACGGCGTCCTGCTGGTCGACAAGCCCGCCGGCCCCACCTCGCACGACGTCGTCGCGCGGGTGCGCCGCGGCCTGCCGCGCGGCACGAAGGTCGGCCACGCCGGCACGCTGGACCCGTTCGCCACCGGCCTGCTGCTCGTGCTGCTGGGGCGCGCCACGCGGGTGCAGCGCTTCCTCATGGGCTTGGACAAGTCCTACGAGACGGTCGCGCGGCTGGGGTGGACCTCGACGACCGGCGACCCGGAGGGCGAGCTCGTCCACACCGGCCGCATCCCGCCCGACCCGCCCGAGCTGCCCACCGGCGTGGTCGAGCAGGTGCCGCCCGCCTACAGCGCGATCAAGGTCGGCGGCCGCCGCGCCTACGCGCTGGCCCGCGCCGGCGAGGCGGTCGAGATCCCGTCGCGGACGGTGCGCGTCGACCGCTTCGAGCAGCTCTGGCGCGACGGCGACCGCGCGGCGTTCGCCATCGCCTGCTCGAGCGGCACGTACGTCCGCTCGCTGGTCATGGACCTCGGCGACGCCTACTGCCTGGAGCTGCGCCGCACGGCGATCGGGCCCTTCCGCGTCGACGAGGCGGGCGACGAGCCGCTGCCCCTCGCCGCCGCGCTCTCGCGCGTCCTGCCGACCGCGACGGTCGGCGCGCCGGAGGTGCGCCTCCTCGCCACCGGCCGCCGCGCACCCGTGAGACCGCACGAACACGGAACTCTTCCGCGTAAGCGCGGTCTCGATGCCGCGGGCGACGGCGGCGAGGTGCTGGTGCTCGACGAGGCCGGCGAGCCGGTGTGCATCGCCGAGGTGGAGGCGGGCACCGCGAGGCCCCGCGTAGGCTTCCGCGCGTGAAGGTCACCAGCCTCCCCGACGTCGAGCCCCGCGAGCGGCGCGTCGCCATCGGCATGTTCGACGGCGTGCACCTCGGCCACCGCGAGGTGATCGCGGGCGCCGACACCGTGGTGACCTTCGACCCGCACCCGCAGTCGGTCGTCGCGCCGGGCACCCAGCCGCGGCTCATCACGACGCTCGAGCGCAAGGCCGAGCTGATGGGGGAGGCGGGCGCGCAGGAGCTGGTCGTGATCCCGTTCGACCGCGAGTTCGCCTCGCGCGACGCGCAGGACTTCGTCGAGCACGTCGTCATCGAGCGGCTGCGGGCCACGCACGTGAGCGTGGGGGAGAACTTCCGCTTCGGCCACAGGGCGGCCGGCACGCCCCAGATGCTGGCCGAGGACGGGCGCTTCGAGGTGCGCGTCGTGCCGCTGCTGGAGGTCGACGGCGAGGTCGTCAGCTCCAGCCACATCCGCGGCCTGCTGGCCGGCGGCGCGGTGCAGTACGCCGACCAGCTGCTCGGCGCGCCGTTCGCGATCGACGGCGAGGTCGTCCACGGCGACAAGCGCGGCCGCGAGCTCGGCTACCCGACGGCCAACCTCGTCCCGCAGCACGGCTACGTGCTGCCGGGCCACGGCGTCTACGCGACCCGCGTCCGCGCGGGGGACGCCTGGCACGCGGCCGCCACCAACGTCGGGGTGCGGCCGCAGTTCACCACCGGCCGCGGCGAGCTCATCGAGGCCTACCTCATCGACTTCGACGGCGACCTGTACGGCGAGACGGTGCGCGTCGAGTTCCTCAAGCGGCTGCGCGGCGAGCGCCGCTTCGAGAGCGTCGAGGCGCTCGTGGACCAGATGGCGCGCGACGTGGACGAGGCCCGGGCGATCGCGGCATGAGCCCCGCTGCTACCCTCCCGCGCTGCACATGACGACGCTTTCCGCAGAGCGCAAGCAGGAGATCATCGCCCAGTTCGGCGAGAACCCCCAGGACACGGGCAACACCCGGGTCCAGGTCGCCCTCCTCACCGCGCGCATCAACGACCTCACCGAGCACCTCCGGACCAACAAGAAGGACCACCACAGCCGCCGCGGGCTGCTGATGCTGGTGGGCCGGCGCCGCCGGCTGCTCAACTACCTCGCGAAGAACGACCTCGAGGGCTACCGCTCCCTGATCGCCGAGCTCGGCCTGCGTCGGTGAGCATCATCGCCCCCGGCACCAAGGTGCCGGACTTCGTCCTCAAGCGCGAGGACGGGGGCGACTTCACCCAGGACGACCTGCTCGGCAGGACGACCGTCCTGGTCTTCTACCCGAACGCCTTCAGCCCGGTCTGCACGGACCAGTTCCAGGTCTACGAGGAGGCCCTGCCGGAGCTCACCGAGCAGGGCGCCGTCCTCTACGGCGTCTCCACCGACCACTCCTGGTCGCAGCGGGCCTTCCGCGAGCAGCTGGGCGTCTCGATCCCGATGCTCTCGGACTTCGAGCCCAAGGGCGGGACCGCCCGCAAGCTGGGCGCGTACTTCGAGCCGGCCGGGTTCACCAACCGCGCGCTGGTCATCGTCGGCCCCGACGGGGTCGTCACCTGGTCGCACCTGGCGGACTCGCCCGGCGACCTGCCCGGCGTCAACCTGATCTTCGACGGCCTGGCCGCCTCCCGCGCGACGTAGCGCGCCGGCGATTCCCGGGCCGCCGGCGCACAGGTCGCCCCGCTACGGCTCGAAGACGATGCGCGCCGCCACGCGGCCCGCGAGCACGTCCTCGATCGCCGTGTTGACCTCGGCAAGCGGGCGCGTCTCGCGCGTGACGTGCGTGCGGCCCGCGGCGTGGAGCTCGAACACCTCGCGGAGGTCCGTGCGGGTGCCGACGATCGAGCCGACGATCGAGATGCCGTTGAGCACGGTCTCGAAGATCGGGATCGTGACCTCGTTGTCGGCGGGCAGCGCCACGAAGACCAGCCGGCCGCCGCGTCGCAGCGAGCCGTAGGCCTGCTCGAACGACTTCGGCGCGACGGCCAGCGCGATCGCCTGGTCGGCGCCGCCGAGGGCCTGGATCGCCGCGATCGGATCCTCCTTGGCCGCGTTGACCGTGAACTCGGCGCCGAGCTCGCGGGCCAGCGCGAGCTTCTCGTCGGTCAGGTCGACCGCGATGACCCGGCCGCCCGCGATGGCGGCGTACTGGATCGCCAGGTGGCCGAGGCCGCCGACGCCGAAGACGGCCACGAGGTCCGAGGACCGCGTGCCGGCGACCTTGATCGCCTTGTAGGTCGTCACGCCGGCGCAGGTCAGCGGCGCCGCGTCGAACGGGTCGACGCCCTCGGGGACCTGGACGACGTAGCGCGCGTAGGCCACGGCCTCCTCGCCGAAGCCGCCGTCGATCGAGTAGCCCATGTTCTCCTGCTCGAGGCAGAGGGTCTCCCAGCCCGAGACGCAGTGGTCGCAGGTGCCGCACGCGTAGCCCAGCCACGGCATCGCCACGCGATCGCCCAGGCGGACCTCGGTGACGCCCGGCCCGAGCTCGATCACGATGCCGACGCCCTCGTGGCCGGGGATGAACGGCGGCGAGGGCTTGACCGGCCAGTCGCCGTGCGCCGCGTGGATGTCGGTGTGGCAGAGGCCGGACGCCTCGACCCGCACCCGGATCTGCCCGTGCGCCAGGGGCGGCGCGGGGACCTCGTCGACGCTCAGCGGCGCCTTGAACTCGTGGACGACGGCGGCGCGGTAGTGGTGCGCCTCGGGCGGCGTCGGAACGGGCTGCGTCTCGGTGGTGGCCATGGGTGCTCGTGCTCCTGGTTGCGTGTGGCGGTGGCGCGGGCCATGCTGCGACACCCGCCGCGGACGGGCATCCGGGAAGCGGCACAGGGCTGCGGTGGTTTCTACGGACGGCACAGCGCGGCGACCACCGCGTCGCGGCGGAAGGCGAAGATCGCCGCGACGTCGCGGTGCACGAACGCCCGCGCGGCCAGGGCGCCCAGCGGGCCGAAGCCGATCGCGTAACGGACGGTGTCGCGCATGAGCGTGCGGGTGGGCGGCGATCCCACCGGCGCGAACGTGTGCGTGTGGTGCCACAGGGCGTAGGGCCCGCGGACCTGGACGTCGACGAAGCGGTGCGGCGGCTCCCACGCCTGGATGCTCGTCAGCCACGACACCGGCACGCCGCGGAGCCTGAGCCGGTACTGGATCAGCGTGCCGACGCGCATCTCGATCGGCTCGGGCGTGACGACCTCGAAGCGCAGCAGCGGCGGGGTGATCGCCTCGAGGTTGCGGGCGTCGGCGAAGAAGGGGAAGACCTCCTCGGGCGTTCCGGGCAGGACCTGCTCGCGCTCGAGCACGTGGACGTTCATCGCCGGGGGTACGGTTGCGCAGGTGCCCGCGGACGAGTTGACCAGCGCGCAGATCCGCCCGGTCGGGGCGGACGACCACGTCCGCGGCGACCACGGCCAGGTGGTCGTCATGTACGCCGACCTCGCCTGCCCGCGCTGCGCGGTCGAGGCCCTGCGCCTGCGCGACGCGGGCGCCCGCGTGGCCTTCCGCCACTTCGCGCTCAAGACGAAGCACCCGCGCTCGGTCGCGCTGGCCTGCGCCGCCGAGGCGGCCGGCCGCCAGGGCGCGTTCTGGGCCTTCCACGACGCGATCTACGAGGACCAGGGGCACCTGGACGACCCGCACCTGTGGGAGCGCTGCGGGCGCCTGGGGCTGGACCTCGAGCGGTTCGAGGCCGACCGCCGGGGGGAGGACGTCCTGGAGCGCGTGCGCCGCGACACGCGCGAGGGGATGCGCGCCGGGGTGACCGGCACCCCGGCCGTGAAGCGCCCCTCGGTAGACTGACCGAGTTCGGTTTCGAGAACCAAGATGATGGGCCTGCGACAGACCGACGCGCAGGCCAAGGAAGGAAGACATATGAGTGATGGCACCGTGACCCGCGTGTCCGTGGAGATCTCCGGCTCGGAGATCTCGTTCGAGACCGGGAAGATGGCCAAGCAGGCCTCCGGCGCCGTCGTCGTCCGCCAGGGCGACACGATGGTCCTGAACACCGCGACGGTCGGCAACCTGCGCGACGTCGACTTCCTCCCGCTCACCGTCGACGTCGAGGAGCGCATGTACGCCGCGGGCAAGATCCCCGGCTCGTTCTTCAAGCGCGAGGGCCGCAGCGGCGAGAAGGCCACCCTGACCGCCCGCATGATCGACCGGCCGATCCGGCCGCTGTTCCCCAAGGGCTGGCACTACGAGACGCAGCTGGTCGCGATCCCGCTGTCGATCGACCACGTCCACCCGTACGACATCCTCGCGATGAACGGCGCCTCCGCCGCGCTGATGATCAGCGAGGTGCCGCTGCCGTCGCCGGTCGGCGCCGTGCGCATCGGCAAGATCGAGGGCAACTTCGTCGTCAACCCGTCCGAGGAGTCGCTCCTCGAGGAGACCGACCTCGACCTGATCGTGGCCGGCACCGAGGACGCGATCCTGATGGTCGAGGCCGGCGCCAGCGAGGTGCCCGAGGCCGAGATCCTCGACGCGCTCGACATCGCCCACTCGGCGATCAAGAAGCTCTGCGCCGCCCAGCGCGAGCTCGCCGAGAAGGTCGGCAAGCCCAAGCTGGAGATCGAGGCCCCGCAGGTCTCCCAGCAGCTCCTCGACGAGATCCGCGCCAGCCACGGCGCCCAGCTCGACGAGGCCACGCAGGTGCACGACAAGCTCGAGCGCCAGGCCGCCACGAAGGCCGTCGAGGAGGCCGTCCTCGCGCAGTACTCGGGCGACCCGGAGGCCGACACCTACGCCGAGTACCGCGCCAACGCGCAGCTCGCGTTCGACAAGCTCGAGAAGCAGGTCATCCGCGAGCGCATCGCCAAGCACAAGAAGCGGCCCGACGGCCGCGGCGAGCGCGAGATCCGCGACATCTCGATCGAGGTCGGCCCGCTGCCGCGCACCCACGGCTCCGCGCTCTTCACCCGCGGCCAGACCCAGGCGATCAGCGTCGCCGCGCTGGGCACGCTCAAGGAGGAGATGCGCCTCGACACCCTCGGGCTCGAGACGAAGAAGTTCTACTGGCACCACTACAACTTCCCGCCGTTCTCGGTGGGCGAGGCCGGTTTCATGCGCGGCCCCAAGCGCCGTGACATCGGCCACGGCGCGCTCGCCGAGCGCGCGCTGGCCCCGATGATCCCGTCGGTCGAGGAGTTCCCCTACACCATCCGCGTGGTGTCGGACATCCTCGAGTCCAACGGCTCGTCCTCGATGGCCTCGGTCTGCGGCTCGACGCTGTCGCTGATGGACGCCGGCGTGCCGATCAAGGCGCCGGTGGCCGGCATCGCCATGGGCCTCATCAAGGAGGGCGACGACTACACCGTCCTCACCGACATCGCCGGCGTCGAGGACCACCTCCGCGACATGGACTTCAAGGTCGCCGGCACCGAGAAGGGCATCACCGCCCTGCAGATGGACATCAAGATCACGGGCGTGACCTTCGACATCCTGCGCGACGCGCTCGCGCAGGCCCGTGAGGCCCGGCTGGACATCCTCGGCCAGATGGCCGCCGCCATCGCCGCGCCGCGCGAGCAGCTCTCGCCGTACGCGCCGCGCATCATCACGGTCCAGATCGACCCGTCGAAGATCGGCCTGCTCATCGGCAAGGGCGGCGAGACCATCCGCGGCCTCTCCGAGGAGTTCGAGTCCCAGATCGACGTCAACGACGACGGTCAGGTGCTCGTGTACTCCGCCAACGGGGAGCTCGGCGAGAAGCTGGCCGAGCGGATCCGGACCATGACCAAGGAGGTCGAGGTCGGCGACTCGTTCACCGGCAAGGTCGTCAAGACGACGACCTTCGGCGCCTTCGTCGAGCTGGCGAAGGGCACCGACGGCCTGCTGCACATCTCCAACGTGTCGCCGGGCAAGCGCGTCGACACGGTCGAGGAGGTGCTCAACAAGGGCGACGAGATCGAGGTCCGCGTCGTCGAGGTCGACCGCGAGCGCGGCCGCATCGGCCTGCGCCTGGCGGAGGATCCGGACATCGCCGGCAAGTCCGTCGAGGAGCT
>JACRMD010000357.1 GCA_016215085.1 Solirubrobacterales bacterium
GCCCGAGCCCGAGCCCACGCCCGTCCCCGAGACGCCGGTCGCCACCGTGCCCGAGCGCACCGGCGACGCCCTGCTGCCCGAGTAGCCCCGGGCCGCGCACGCCAGGGTCCTCCCTGATGCGCGCCCGCGCCGCAGCGGCGACGCTGCGGCCATGACCTCCCCCTCCCCCCTCTCCCGCCGCGGGACGGTGCTGGCCGGCGTGCTGGCGGCCGTCGCGCTGGGAGCGCCCGCCGCGGCGTCCGCGGACACCATCGTCTACGTCCGGGGCGACAACGTGTGGCGCATGGCGCCCGACGGCCAGGGCAAGAAGGCCCTGACCACCGACGGCACGTCGGCCTCGAAGTACCGCCGCCCGCGGATCGCCGACGACGGCACGATCTGGGCCCTCAAGGGCAAGGACATCGTGCACCTCTCCTACGACGGCACGAAGCTCAAGCAGCTCACCCCGGCCGCGCCGGTCGACTCCGAGGGCGTCGCCTCCGACGACGACCCCGAGTTCCTCGACCTCTCCCCCGACGGCACGAAGCTCGCCTACGGCGTCGACAACCTGCGCTGCAAGGACGACGGCTCGTGCAACTTCGACGGCATCACGGCGATCATCGACGTCGCGAGCGGCAAGACGCTCTCGCAGGACACGCGCCTCAACGACGCCGCCTTCCTCACCAACGACAAGCTCATCGGCAGCGACGGGCAGTGGGAGCGCGAGGTCCGCGTCGACACGCTCGGCGGCCCGTCGGTGCTCTGGTACACCGACGGCGTCGAGATGCACGCCGGCCAGCCGGGCGTCTCGCGCGAGTTCGCGATCTCGCGCGACGGCTCGAAGCTCGCCGCGCTGCGCACGATCAGCGGCGGCGTGGCGGTCACGACCTACAACCTGGACGCCGGCGCCGGCCCCGCCGGCTACGCGCTGCCGCGGCTGGCCTGCTACCTGCAGCCGGTCAACGGCACGGGCGCCTCGCCGACCTGGTCGCCGGACGGCACGAAGCTCGCCGCCGCCGGCCCGACGAGCATCAGCGTCGTCGACTTCGGCGCGTCCGGCCACGACAACGGCGCCTGCGAGAAGGCCAAGGCGGTCGACGTCGCGCCCAAGGGCGCCGACCAGCCCGACTGGGGCCCGTACCCGGTGCCGCCGCCGCCCCCGCCGGCGCCGCCCGCGGATCCGGCCCCGCCCGCGCCCCCGGCGCCGCCCGCCCCGCCGGCGCCCAAGCC
>JACRMD010000358.1 GCA_016215085.1 Solirubrobacterales bacterium
GCGCCGCGCCGCCTCCTCCGGGTGCTCGACCACCGCCCGCAGCTGCGCGGCCGCGTGGTCGAGGTCCGGCGCGGTCCAGGTGGCGTCCGCCGGGTAGGGATCGGCGCCGGGCCCGACCGGCGCGGGCGCGCCGCGCACCGGGAAGCCGACCGCCTCGTCGAGGAACTCGTCGGCGCCCGTGCCCGCGGTGGCGATCACCGGGCGGCCGAGGCCCATCGCCTCGGCCAACGTCAGCCCGAACCCCTCGGCGCGGTGCGGGGAGAGGTAGGCGTCGCAGGCGGCCAGCAGCGCGTCGCGCTCGGCGGCGTCCACGTAGCGGTCCACGACGTGGACGTCCTCGCGGCCCGCGGCGGCCGCGGTCACCTGGGCCAGCGCGTCGGGATGGCGGTCGCCGTTGATCGACTTCAGGACCAGGTGCGCGGCGCCCGGCGCCGGGAACGCGCGCCGGAAGGCCTCGATCGCGCCGAGCGGGTTCTTGCGGGCGAGGATCGAGTTGTAGTCGTAGAGGTACAGCACGACGAAGCCCTCGGGCAGGCCGAGCGCGGCGCGCGAGCGCGGCGGCGGCGCGGGGACCGCGACCGGGAAGTCGACCTTGCGCACCGGGACGCCGGGCGGCGCGGCGGCGTCGAGGATGCGCGCCACGTAGTCGCTGCCGGTCCACACCTCGTCGACGTGGGCGAAGGACTCCGCCATCCACGCCGGCAGCGGGTCGACCTCCCACCACCACACGCCCGTGACCCGCGTCGCGCGGTAGGCCGGCGCGAGCTGCGGGACCTGCGGCGCGTTGGCGCACAGGACGGTCTGCGGGAACAGGCCGGCGGGCTCGGCCACGTGCGCGAATGCATGGCCCTGACGCGAGGCGGTGGCGACGAAGCCGACGGGCAGCACCGGCATCCCGGCGGCGCGGAGGCCGGCGACGACCTGCCGCGCCGTCTCGCCGTTGCCCAGCTCGGCCTCGAAGGGCCCGACGACGTTGGCGCCCGGACGCAGCACGGCCGGGACCGTAGCGGCCCTACGATGGGGCGGCGTGGCCAGCCACCCGACACGCACCCCCGCGCGGCGTGCGCCATCCTTGGGGGCGTCGTGAGCGTCCTGCAGCGCCGCCTCGCCGCCGTCCGCGCCCGCTGGACCGTGCCGCCCCGCTGGCACGAGGTCGCGGCGTGGGCCGCCCTGGTCCTGCTGACGCTCATCGTCGTCTCGGGCGCCGCCGTGCGCCTCACCGGCTCGGGCCTCGGCTGCCCGGACTGGCCGCGCTGCAACGGCACGTCGCTGACGCCGAGCCAGGGCCACGCCTACATCGAGTTCGGCAACCGGATGGTCACCACGCCGGTCGCCATCGCCTCGCTGGCCTGCCTCGTGCTCGCCCTGCTGCGCGCGCCGCTGCGCCGCGACCTCGTGTGGCTGGGCTTCGGCCTCAGCGCCGGCGTCGCCGCGCAGGCGATCCTCGGCGGCATCACCGTCCTGACCGGCCTGAACCCGTGGACGGTCGCGGCGCACTTCCTGCTGTCGATGGTCACCCTCGTGCTGGCGACGACCAACGTGTGGCGCGTCGTGCAGGACCGCCGCGGCGCGCCGGCCACGCCCGAGCGCGACCCCAGGCTCGTCCTGCCGGTCCGCGCGCTGGCCGTCTTCGGCGGCGCGGTCGTCGTCCTCGGCACGCTGGTCACCGCGTCGGGCCCCTACGCCGGCGGCGAGGGCACCGGCGACGTGGTGCAGCGCGTGCGGCTCTTCGGCAGCGACGGCTTCAACACCGGCGTGATGGTCCACGCCCGCGCCGCCGCCGTCTTCGGCGCCCTCGCCGTGGCGCTCTGGTTCTGGGCCCGCGCGCGGCACGCCGGCCGCCAGCTCCAGCTGCCGCTGACGATGGTCTGCCTGGTGGTGGCGCTCGCGGGCCTGATCGGCAACATCCAGTACCACCAGCGCGACGACTACCCCGAGTGGCTCGTGTGGGCCCACGTCTCGGTCGCCACGCTGCTGTGGAACGCGCTGTGCTGGAGCGTACTGGCCGCCGGCCGCCCCGCGCGCGAGCCGCGTACGGCCGAGGAGGCGCCGACGGTGGCGGCGACCCGCGAGCCGACGGCCGTCTAGGAGACCCCTGAAGAAGTCGCCACGCCCGTCTGCGGCCGTGGACGCATCGCCAGTCACGACCCGATCCCTTGGAAAGGCGTTCGCCTGTCCTGCGGGATCGTCTCGCGCCTGGCTCGGTCCACGACCACATCCGGTCGGGGCGCCTCCTCTTCAGGGGCCTCCTAGGCGACGGCCCGCTCGACCGCCACGACGGCGAGCGCCGCGACCGCCGCGAGGCCCGGTCGCCCGAGCAGCCAGCCGCGACGGCGCCGACGACCCCAGCCGCGCCGGCGGCGCCGCGTCGCGCTGCTCGCGTAGATCGGGATCCGGCCACGATCGACCGCCACGAGCGCGAGCATGGCGCACGCCGCGGACGACTTCGTGCCGATCAGCGCGTGGTCGGCGCCTGGGCGCCGGCCACGGCGGTGGCGCCGGCCTCGCCCTCCCCGGCGCGCAGCACGAGCAGCGCCACGTCGTCGCGCTGCTCGCCGAAGTCCCGCAGCGCGTCGTCGACCAGCGCGGCGACCTCGTCGGGCTCCAGTCCGCCGGCGCCCCGCAGCAGCTCCTCCAGCCGCGCCTGGCCGAAGCGGCCGCCGTTGCCGCGCACGTCGGTCACGCCGTCGGTGTAGAGGACCAGCGACTCGCCGGCCGCGAGCGTCACGTCGTCGATCGTCCACGCGCCCTGCGGGAAGGCGCCCAGCAGCGTGCCCGGGCGGCCGACGGAGCGCACGGCGCCGTCGGTGCCGACCAGCAGCGGCGGCGGGTGCCCGGCGCAGACGACGCGCAGCCGCGGGCCGCCGTCGGCGTCGGGGTCGACCAGCACGAGCACGGCCGTGCAGATCTGGCGGCGCTCGGGATCGGCAGCCAGCGCGCCGTTGAGCCGCTCGAGCACTGCGCGCGGGTCGTCCTCGTAGTGGACGGCGGTGCGCAGCGTGTAGCGCGCGAGCGAGGTGATCGCCGCCGCGCCCGGGCCCTTGCCGGTCACGTCGCCCATCACGACGACCCAGCCGTCGCGGCCGCCGAACAGGTCGTAGAAGTCGCCGCCGACCTCCGCCGCGGTGCCGGCCGCGCGGAAGCGCGCCGCGATCGCCATCCGCGGGATGACCGGCAGGCGCGGCGGCAGCAGCGACCGCTGCAGCGTCGAGGCGATGTGCGTGCGCGCCTGGTGCAGGCGGGCGTTCTCGATCGCGATCGCCGCGCGCCGGGCCAGCTCCTCGGCCAGCTCCAGGTCGCGCTCGGTGTAGCGCCGCGCGGTCTCGCCGGTGGTCGCGAGCTGCAGGACGCCGACGAACCGGTCGCCCACGCGCATGGGGACGTTGAGCACCGAGCGCGAGTCGATCAGCCGCATGAGCTCGGCGTGGCGGGGCGAGCGGGCGTACTGCTCCACGTCGGCGGGCGAGACCGACCACCAGGCGACCGAGCGCCCGCTGCGCAGCACCTCGGCCGGCCCGCGGTCGTCGGCCGGGTCGGGCGGGAAGTCCCGGCGCCACTCCTCCAGCAGCGCGACCTTGTCGAGCTCGCGGTGGGCGACCGCCATCTCGCGCAGCACCCCGCGCTCGTCGGGGAGGTCGACGCGCGCCCAGTCCGCGAGCTCGGGCACGGCCGCCCACGCCGCCTTCTCGACGGTCGCCTCGACGTCCAGCGACGAGCCGAGCAGCTTGGAGGCGTTGGCCAGCAGCCGCTGGCGCGACTCCTCGTGCTTGACCGCGGTGACGTCCTCGACGACGGCGACGACGAGCTGCAGGCGCCGGGCGTCGTCGAAGACCGGGACGACGCGCAGCACGACCCAGTGCGCCTCGCCGTCGTGGCGCTGGACGAGCTGCAGCAGCGCCGGCTCGGGGCGCTCGCCGCGCAGCCCCGCGGCCAGCGGCAGCTCCTCGAGCTCGCGGCCGTCCTCGCCGAGCACGATGAAGCTCCCGAGCACCTCCTCGAGCGACAGCGGCAGCAGGTCGTCGATGGCCTCGCGGCCGGCGAGCTGGGCGGCGGCCGGGTTGGCGAACACCATGGTGCCGTCCGGCGCGAACGCCGCCACCGCCTCGCCCAGGTTGTGGACGATGGCCTCCAGCCGGCCCTCGGTGCGGCGCAGCTCCTGGAAGAGCCGCGCGTTGTCGAGCGCCACGGCGGCGCGGCCGGCGACGTCCTCGGCGACGGCGAGGTCGTCCTCGTCGTAGGGGCGCTCGTCGGTCGTGCGGGCGAGGGTCAGCGCGCCGATCGTGCGCCCGCGGGCGATGAGCGGCAGCACCAGCGCGCTGCGGGCGGGCCGGCCGAGGATCGCGCTCGCGGCCTGCGGGTCGGCCGTGCGCGTGAGCTTCGGCGGGGCCTCCGGCGAGAGGTCGACGACCGCCGCGTCGCCCAGGCCGGGGACGACGATCTCCGTGAGGCGGGCGAGCATCGCGCCCGGCTCCAGCGGCGCCTCGAGCAGCTCGCTGACCCGCGCGAGGAGGTCGGACAGCCGCCGGGCCGTCCGTTCGATCTGGCGCTCGCGCTCGGCGCCTGCGTCCTCCTCCGGGGCCACGGTGCGGATGCTACGCGCGCCGCACCGTGGCCCGGGGGAACCCGTCTAGGCGGCGACGGCGCCGTTGGCCGTCGGCGCCGGCTCGAGCGCCTGCGCCAGCACCTCGCCGACGGTCATGACGGGGTGGAACGTCATGGCCTCGCGGACGTCGGCGGGCACGTCGTCGAGGTCGCCGCGGTTGCGCGGCAGCACGCGGCCCTGCAGCGTGACCTCGCCGGTCATGCCGACCGTGTGCTTGACCGGGCGGCCGGTGAGCAGCGACGCCAGCGCCGTGGTCATCGTGATGCCGGCGCTCGGGCCGTCCTTGGGGATCGCGCCGGCCGGCACGTGCACGTGGAACTCGCGCTGCTCGAAGACGTCGGGGTCGATCCCGAGCTCCTCGGCGTGCGCGCGCACGTAGGTCAGCGCGATCTTGGCCGACTCCTTCATGACGTCGCCGAGCTGGCCGGTGAGCTGCAGCCCTCCGGGTGGGTGGGCCGAAACCCGCGTGGCGTTGGCCTCGATGAACAGGACGTCGCCGCCCGTGCCCGTGACGCTCAGGCCGGTCGCCACGCCGGGGACCGCCGTGCGGGCCGCCGCCTCGTGGAAGACCTTCTGGCGCCCGAGCGCGTCGCGCACGGCGTCGACGTCGATGCGGACCGGCGCCTCGGCGGTGCCGGAGGCGATCCGCGTCGCGGTCTTGCGCAGGAGCTTGCCGAGCTCGCGCTCGAGTTGGCGCACGCCGGCCTCGCGGGTGTACTCGCCGACGACGACCTGGAGGATCGCGTCGGGGATGACGACCTCCTCGGGGTGCAGGCCGTTGCGCTCGCGCTGGCGCTTGACCAGGTGGTCGCGGGCGATCGACACCTTCTCGGCGACCGTGTAGCCGTCGAAGCGGATGACCTCCATGCGGTCCAGCAGCGGGCCGGGGATCGTCTCCGCCTGGTTGGCGGTGGCGATGAAGATGACCTGGCTGAGGTCGATCTCCACGTCGAGGTAGTGGTCGCGGAACGTCGAGTTCTGCGCCGGGTCGAGGACCTCGAGCAGCGCCGCGCTCGGGTCGCCGCGCCAGTCGGCGCCGACCTTGTCGACCTCGTCGAGCAGGATCACCGGGTTCATCGTCCCGGCGTCGCGCAGCGCGCGGACCAGGCGGCCCGGGAGCGCGCCGATGTAGGTCCGCCGGTGGCCGCGGATCTCGGCCTCGTCGCGGACGCCGCCGAGCGACATGCGCACGAACTCGCGGCCCATGGCACGGGCGATCGACTCGCCGATCGACGTCTTGCCGGTGCCCGGCGGGCCGATCAGGGTGAGGATCGCGCCCGACTTCGCGTCGGCCTCGATGCCCCGCTCCTCGCGCAGCTTCTTGACCGCGACGTACTCGACGATGCGGTCCTTGACGTCCTCGAGGCCGGTGTGGTCGGCGTCGAGGACCTCGCGCGTGGCGACCGGGTCGAGCTTGTCCTCGGAGACCTTGGACCACGGCATGGCCACGAGCCAGTCGAGGTACGTGCGGATGGTCTGGGCCTCGGCGGACTGCTCGCCGGAGCGCTCGAGCCGCCCGAGCTCGCGCTCGGCCTGCTCGCGCACGTCGTCGGGCATGCCCGACTCCTCGATCTTGGTGCGGTACTCCTCGATGAAGGAGGCGTCGTCCTCGCCGAGCTCGCGGCGGATCGACTCCATCTGCTTGCGCAGGACGTACTCGCGCTGCTGCTTGGCGGCGCCGGACTCCACGTCCTCGCGGATGCGGCGGCGGACCTGCAGCTCGGCCAGGCGCTCGCGCTGGAACCGCAGCGAGAGCTCGAGCCGGTCGGTGACGTCGACGGTCTCCAGCAGCTGGACCTTCTGCTCGAAGGTCAGGTCGGGGGAGTAGCCGGCGGTGTCGGCCAGCGGGCCGGGCTCGCCGATCGCGCGCAGCCAGGCGGCGATGCGGCCGTCGTCGCCGCGCAGCTCGAGGATCTCCTCGACCGTCGCGCGGTACTCGCGCTCGAGGTCGCGGGTGCGGCCGTCGACGGGCACGTCGTCGTCGTGCTCGACGACCTCGACGCGCAGGCGGCCGGCGTGGTCGGTGGAGGCGGCGCCCGCGATGCCGCGGGTGATGCCCTCCAGCATGGCGCCGCGGCCGCCGCCGGGCAGCCGCACGCGCTGCGCGACCGTGGCGATCGTGCCGACCTTCGCGTACTCGCCGTCGTGGCGCGGGACGAGCAGGACGCGATCGTCGTCGCCGGTGTCCACCGGCAGCGTCACGTCCATCGTGGGGAAGATGACGGTGTCGTCGAGGGGGATGAGGAGCAGGGTCGCCAAGGAGCCTCCGCAGGTAGTTGCGGATGCAAAGATAGCAGGTGATCTCAGTCGCTTCGACTGAAGGTTGCGGCCCGCTACCCGGTTGGCGCGGCGGGGGTCGTCCAGGGGATCCCCCGATGCCCCTCGGGGTCGCCGGAGCCGACCATCCGGTCCATGACCTCCTTCCTCCTCGCCTCCGTCTCGGCGACCGGCCACGTCTCCCCCATGGTGGCCGTCGCCCGTGAGCTCGTCGCCCGCGGCAACGACGTCACCTTCTACACCGGCGACGGCGTCGCGGACCGCGTCACGGCCGTCGGCGCCGCGCACGTCGGCCTCGTCGACGCCCAGGACGTCGGCTTCGACGCGCTGGGCAACGAGTTCACCGACCGGCCGAAGGGCGGCGTGCGCCAGATCCGCTACGACGTGCGCCACGCGTTCGTCGGCCGCGTGCCGGGGCAGGTCCAGGACCTGGTCCGCTACGTCGAGGCCTTCCGGCCCGACGTGCTGCTGGCCGAGACCGGCATGGCGCTGGCCGCGCGCATGGCCGCCGAGATCACCGGCGTGCCGTGGGCCGCGCTGAGCGTGACCGCGCCGACCATCCCCAGCCCCGAGATCGCGCCGTTCGGGCTCGGCCTGGCGCCGTCGTCCTCCGCGCTCGGCCGCGTGCGCAACCGCGTGCTGACCGCCCTCACCAACCGGGTGATCTTCGGGCCGGCGGCCAGGGACTACGACGCGATGCGCGCGGACGCGGGCCTGCCTCTGCGGGCCGAGTCCGTGCTGGAGGTCGGCGTCTCGCCGTACCTGTTCCTGCAGCCGACGGTGCCCTCGTTCGAGTACCCGCGCAGCAGCTGGCCGGCCCACGCGCACTTCGTCGGGCCGCTGCTGCCGCCGACGCCGCCGGGCATGCAGACGCCGGCGTGGATCGACGAGCTCGACCCGTCGCGCCCGGTCGTGCTCGTCACCCAGGGCACGGTGGCGACCGACCCGCAGGAGCTGCTGCTGCCGGCGCTCGAGGCGCTGGCGGGCGAGCCGGTGCTGGTCGTCGGCACGACGGGCGGGCCGGACCCCGCCGAGCTCGGCCCGCTGCCGGCCAACGCGCGCGTCGAGCGGTTCGTGCCGTTCCACGCGCTGATGCCGAAGCTGGCGGCGATGGTCTCCAACGGCGGCTACGGCGGGCTGCACTTCGCGATGTCGCACGGCGTGCCGCTGGTCGTCGCCGGCAACAGCGAGGACAAGAGCGAGCTCGTCGCCCGCGTGAACTGGAGCGGCGTCGGCGTGGGCCTGCGCACCAACCGCGCGAAGCCCGCCCAGCTGCGCGACGCGGTGCGCAAGGTGCTCGGCGAGCCCGAGCACGGCGCGCGCGCGGCGGCGATCGCGGCCGAGATGGCCCGCACCGACGCGGCGGGGACGTCGGCCGACCTCCTCGAGGAGCTCGCACGCACCGGCGCCCCGGTGACGCGCGTGCCCGAGCGTCAGGCGGCGGTCCTCTCCGCCTGACGCTCGGGGGAGATCCGCACGACGTTCCAGACGAGGCCGAGCTTCTCCATCACCTTGATGACCCAGGCGCCCGGGTCCATCGCGAGCTCCCAGCGCCGGAGGCCGTGGGTGGCGGAGCGGGGGAAGGCGTGGTGGTTGTGGTGCCACGCCTCCCCGAAGGTCGGAAGCGCCAGCCAGACCACGTTGGTGGACCTGTCCTCGGTCGCGAAGCGGCGGCGGCCGAAGAAGTGGCAGATCGAGTTGATGGAGAAGGTCAGGTGCTGGAGTAGGAAGATGCGCACCAGGCCGCCCCACAGCAGCCCCATCAGCGCGCTCTTGAGGTCGCCGCCGATGAGGTAGCCGAGGCCGAACGGGATCGCGAGGCTGATCGTCACCAGCAGGTGGAAGTTCTTGGAGATCAGCCGCATCCCCTTGTCGTCCATGAGGTCGCGGGCGTAGAGCGCGCGCTCGTTGGAGCCCGACTCGGTCACCAGCCACCCCATGTGCGCGTGCAGCAGGCCCTGCAGCGCGCCCTTGACGCCGCCGTCGTGGCCGACGTGCGGCGAATGCGGGTCGCCCTCCTGGTCGGTGTGGGCGTGGTGCTTGCGGTGGTCGGCGACCCAGTGGTCGAGCGGGCCCTCCATCGCCATCGAGCCGAGGACCGCGAAGACGTACTCGACCGGCTTGCTGGTCTGGAACGCACGGTGGGTGAGCATCCGGTGGAACCCCACCGTGATCCCGATGCCGGTGATGACGTAGCCGACGAAGAGCATGATGAGCTCGGCCGGCCCGACCCATTCGTCCCAGAGCAGGACGATCGCGGCGACGAAGGCGACGATCGGGACGGCGACGCCGAGCAGGTTGGCGGTCCGCTCGGCGCGGGACAGGCCGACGGGCTGCACGGCCTCTGGGGCGATGGCGCTCATGGTCTGGAAGCTAGACGCAAACCGCGGCCCGCAATCATCGTCCCGGCGACGTCCTGTTCGCGGTTCCTTGTAGTCTCGTGACAAGTGGAGCCCCTGCCGCCCTCCCTGGCCGCGGCGCTGCGGCCGGTCCTGCCCTCGCTGGCCGAGGAGACGATCACCGCGATCGGCCGCGAGGTGCCCGACTACCGGCGCCCGCTGGAGGGGCCGTTCGGGCAGGCGCTGCGCACCGGAGTGGAGAGCGCGCTGGCGCGGTTCGTCGACGCGGTCGAGGACCCCGCCGGCGTCGACGCCTCGGCCGCGGGCGACACCTACGTGGGGCTGGGGATGCTCGAGTTCCACGCGGGCCGCTCGCTCGACGCGCTGCTCAGCGCCTACCGCCTCGGCGCCCGCCTGGCCTGGGAGCGCTTCCTGGCGGCGGGGCGCGCGGCAGGCCACGACCCCGAGGTGCTCTTCCGCCTGGCCGGCGCGATCTTCACCTACATCGACCAGATCTCCGCCGAGTCCGTCGAGGGCTACGCGCGCGAGCGCAGCGCGGCCGAGGCCGAGCAGGGCCGGCGCCGGCGGGCGCTCGTGCGGCTGCTGGCGGACGCCGACGCCGCGCCCGAGGCGG
>JACRMD010000359.1 GCA_016215085.1 Solirubrobacterales bacterium
GAACGGCGCGAGCGCCTGCAGGCTCTGCTCGACGACACGGCCGCCGGCCATCTCCAGCACGACGCCTACGCGCTCGCCGCCGTTGGCCTCACGCAGCGCGGCGGTCAGGTCCTGGGCGCGGGAGTCCACGACGGCGTCGGCGCCCAGCCGCGTGGCCAGCGCGCGCTTGTCGTCGGAGGAGGCGACGCCGATGACGCGGCCGGCGCCGAAGCGCTTGGCCAGCTGGATCGCCAGCGTGCCGACGCCGCCGGCCGCCGCGTGGACCACGACGCTCTCGCCCTGGCGCAGCTGTGCGCTGGTGCGCAGCAGGTGCCAGGCGGTCGTGCCCTGGAGGACCAGCGCGAGCGCCTGCCCGTCGCTGACGCCGTCGGGCACCTCCCAGGAGGCAACTGGGTGCACCACCGCCTTCTCGGCGTAGCCGCCGCCCTGCACGAGCGAGACGATGCGGCGGCCGTCGGGCGTCGTGCCCACCACCTCGCCGCCGGGGATGAGCGGCAGCTGCGACGGCGCGAGGTAGGAGTTCTCGGCCTGGTGGGTGTCGGCGTAGTTGAGGCCCGCGGCGCGGACGTCGACCACGACGAAGCCGCCCTCGGGCGCGACGGGGTCCTCCACCTCGCGGAGCTGCAGCACCTCGGGCCCGCCGAACTGGTCGATCCTGATCGCCTTCATGCCGGGTGCCTACCAGATCGGGGGATGATGCCGGGCATGGACTTCGAGCTGACCGATCGCTGCCGCGACTTCCAGGAGCGCCTGACGGCGTTCATGGACGAGCGCGTCTACCCCGCCGAGGCCGTGTTCGAGGAGCAGCTGCGCGCCGCCGGCGACCCGCACTTCGAGCCGCCGGTGATGGAGGAGCTCAAGGACGAGGCGCGGGCGCGGGGGCTGTGGAACCTCTTCCACCCCGACCCGCAGCACGGCCCCGGGCTGAAGGTCGCCGAGTACGCGCCGCTGGCCGAGATCATGGGGCGCAGCCCGATCGCCGCCGAGGCCTGCAACTGCTCGGCGCCCGACACGGGCAACATGGAGGTGCTGACCCTCTTCGGCACGCCGCAGCAGCAGGAGAGGTGGCTGCGCCCGCTGCTCGACGGCGAGATCCGCTCGGCGTTCGCGATGACCGAGCCCGAGGTCGCCTCGTCGGACGCCACCAACGTCCGCCTGTCGATCGCCCGTGACGGCGACTCCTACGTGCTCAACGGCCGCAAGTGGTGGACGTCGGGCGCGATGCGCGCCCGCTGCTCGATCTTCATCGTGATGGGCAAGACCGATCCGGACGGCCCGCCGCACCGGCAGCAGTCGATGGTGCTCGTCCCCCGCGACACGCCGGGCGTGACCGTGCTGCGCAACCTGCCGGTGTTCGGCTACGCCGACCAGGAGGGCCACGCCGAGGTCCTCTTCGAGGACGTGCGCGTCCCGGCGACCAACCTCATCGCCAACGAGGGCGACGGCTTCCTCATCTCGCAGGCGCGCCTCGGCCCCGGGCGCATCCACCACTGCATGCGCGCGATCGGCGCGGCCGAGCGGGCGCTGGAGCTCATGTGCCGCCGCGCGCAGGAGCGCGAGACGTTCGGCGCGCCGGTGGCGACGCGCGGCAACGTCCAGGACTGGATCGCCGAGTCGCGCATCGAGATCGAGATGGCGCGGCTGCTGACGATGAAGACCGCGTGGCTGATGGACACGGTCGGCAACAAGCACGCGCGCACGGAGATCGCGGCGATCAAGGTCGCGGCGCCCAACGTGGCGCTGAAGGTCATCGACCGCGCGATCCAGGTCCACGGCGGCGGCGGGGTCAGCGACGACTTCCCGCTGGCGTCGATGTACGCCCACATGCGCACGCTGCGCCTGGCCGACGGGCCCGACGAGGTGCACAAGATGACGATCGCGCGGCGCGAGCTGCGCGCGCACGCCCCGGCCGAGTAGCCCGCCGCGCCGAGTGTCGACTTGATGCCGTGCCAGGGCATCAACTCGACACTCGCGCGTCAGTCGCGCGCGGCGGCGGCCGCCACGGCCGCGTCGAGCAACTCCTGCACGCGCGTGAGCTTCACGCGCGGGCGGCCCTGGGGCTCGCCGAGGCCCTTCTCGTGGCGGTCGATCGACTGCCAGCCCTCGTAGTCGACGAGGTGCGGCTGGCGCTCGACGAGGCGCTCGACGACCTCCTCGGCCGTGGGGCGCTCCGCCGCGAGGTCGAGCTTGCCCGCCTCGAGGTCCTCGAGCAGCGCGTCGACGGTCTCCTGGGCGCACTTCTTGTTGGTGCCGATGACGCCCGACGGGCCGCGCTTGATCCAGCCGGCGACGTAGGCGCCCTGCACGGGGCCGTGGTCGTCGACGATGCGGCCATCCTCGTGCGGGATCAGGCCGCGGGCGGCGTCGAAGGGCACGCCGGGCAGCGGCGTGCCGGTGTAGCCGATCGCGCGCAGGACGATGCCGGCCTCGATGACCTCGGTCTCGCCGGTGGCCTTCGCGCGCAGGCCGCCGCGCTCGTCGCGGACCAGCTCGTTGCGCACGACCTTGACCGCCTCGACCCTGCCGTCGCCGAGGATCTCCACCGGCGAGCTGAGGAAGCGCAGCACGACGCGCTTGCGCTTGCCCGACGGCGCGCGCTGCGCGTACTCGCGCAGGATCTCGACGTTGCGCCTGGCGGTCGGCTCGAGCTCGTCCTCGCGCAGCTCCTCGGGGACGTCGAGGTCGGCGGGGTCGACGACCACGTCGGCGTCGAGGAGCTCGCCCAGCTCGAGCAGCTCGGGGTTGGTGAACGCGGCCTGCTCGGGGCCGCGGCGGCCGAGGACGACGATCTCGGTGATGCTCGACGCGTCGAGGACCTCGAGCGCGTGGTCGGCGACGTCGGTGACCGCCAGCTCGTCGTGGGTGAGCGTGAGCATCCGCGCGACGTCGACCGCGACGTTGCCGTTGCCGATGACGACCGCGCGCTCGCCGGAGAGGTCGAAGTCGAGGTCGCGGTAGTCGGGGTGGCCGTTGTACCAGCCGACGAACTCGGTGGCCGAGACGCTGCCGGGCAGGTCCTCGCCGGGGATGCCGCTCTTCTTGTCGCCCGACGTGCCGACGGCGTAGAGGACGGCGTCGTACCACGCGGCGAGGTCCTCCTGGCTGACGTCGCGGCCGACCTCGATGTTGCCGAAGAAGCGGAAGCCCGGCTGCAGCGCGGTCTTCTCGTACACGCGGGTGACCGACTTGATCTTCGGGTGGTCGGGCGCGACGCCGCCGCGCACCAGGCCCCACGGCGTCGGCAGCCGGTCGTAGACGTCGACCTCCACGGGACGCCCGGCCTGCTTGAGCAGGTGGCCGGCGGCGTAGAAGCCCGACGGGCCGGAGCCGATGATGGCGACGCGCAGGGGACGATCGAGCTCGGTCATCCCCTGGAAGTGTACGGCCTCGCTAATCCTGATCGCCTTTCGGGTATTTGCCCACCGGTAGCGTCCCGGCGGTGCCGGACGACCTCGTCATCGACCGCATGGCCGCCGGAGCTGCGGCCGACGTCGTCCTGCTCGACGGATTCGCGGTCGGCGAGGGACCGGTCCGCGAGCCGCACCGCCACGACTACCACGAGCTCGTCTGGGTGCGCGCGGGCGCGGGCGAGCACCGCGTCGACGGCCGCCCGGTGGCGGTGGTGCCGGGGACGGTGACCGTCATCGGGCGCGGCCAGGTCCACGTCTTCCGCTGGGCGCGCGACCTCCGCGGCGCCGTCGTGCGCTTCTCCGGCGAGCTGGTGGTCGGCGGGCCCGAGCGCGTGGCCACCGGCGCGCTGCTCGCCGGCGGCGGCGGGCGCGTCGTGCCGGTCCCCGAGGGCGCGGCCGGGCTGCTCGACGCGCAGGTCGGGGCGCTGCACGCCGAGCTGACGCGGCCGGCGGACCCCTTCTCCCCGGACCTCCAGCGCAACCTCGTCGCGACGCTGCTGCTGTGGCTCGAGCGCTGGCACGACGCCGCGCGCGCGGAGCGGACCGGCGCCGACGACGCCGACGCGCAGCTGCACCGCCGCTTCGTCGCGGTGCTCGAGCGCGACTTCGCCGCCCACCACGACGCCGCGCACTACGCCGACGCGCTCGGCGTCCCGGCCGCGGCGCTGTCCCGGGCGCTGGCGCGACGGACCGGCCACTTCTCGCGCGCGTTCAAGCGCCATGCGGGCGAGCCGCCGCAGGCCTTCCGCGACCGCGTGCGCGGCGGCTGAGAAGTCCATGCGTCCGCGCGGTTCGCCCATTCCGCGCGCGGCCGCCGTCGCCGATCCTCCAGGCATGGCTCCGACGCTTCCCCCCGCCCTCCGCCTCGGGCCGGTCCACCTGACCGTCTCCGACCTCGACCGCTCCGTCGCGTGGTACCAGCGCTCGCTGGGCCTGCGCGTCCACGACCACGACGTCGCGACCGCCGCCCTCGGCGCCGGCGGCGAGGACGTCCTCGTCCTGCACGAGGACCCCGCCGCGCGCCGAGCCGGCCGCCACGCCGGCCTGTACCACTACGCCCTGCTCTTCCCCACCCGCGAGGAGCTCGCCCGCGCCGCGCTGCGCCTGGCGCGCACCCACACGCCGATCGAGGGCGCCTCGGACCACGAGACCCACGAGGCGATCTACCTGCCCGACCCCGACGGCAACGGCATCGAGCTCGCCGCCGACCGCCCGCGCGAGGCGTGGCCCGAGCACCTCGGCTACGCCGGCGGCCCCAAGCCGCTGGACTTCGACGCGCTGCTGGCGACGGTCGCGGGCGAGGCGCCCGCCGACCAGGTCGAGCCCGGCCTGCGCGTCGGCCACCTGCACCTGCACGTGGGCGACCTGGAGCGCGGCCTGGCCTGGTACCGCGACGTGCTGGGCTTCGAGGTCCAGGCGCTGCTGCCCACCGCCGCCTTCGTCTCGGCCGGCGGCTACCACCACCACCTCGGCTTCAACATCTGGCGCGGCGAGGGCGTGCCCGCGGTGCCCGAGCACGTCGCCGGCCTGCGGCACTGGACCGTCCTGCTGCCCGAGGACGCCGACGTCGCCGCGGTCCGCGAGCGCGCCGCGGCCGCCGGCGGGGCCGTCGAGGAGCGCCCCTGCGGCGTGCTGCTGCGCGACCCGTGGGGGATCGCGCTGCTCGTGGCGACCGCGCCGGTGCCGGCCGCGGTCTAGCGGGCCGGCGCGGAGCGCTCGTAGGCGGCGACCGCGGCGTCCAGC
>JACRMD010000145.1:0-15499 GCA_016215085.1 Solirubrobacterales bacterium
CAACCTCCAGCCCTACATCGGGGGCCGCCCCGAGGAGGCCAAGGGCAAGGACGGCAAGGCCGCCGCCAAGCAGGAGGAGGAGGGCTTCAAGAAGCTCAAGGAGAAGGTCGACGCGATCGCCAAGGAGCAGGGGCTCTCGGGCCGGGTGCAGACGCGCCTGACCAAGGACGGCCTCGCCATCCGGGTGCTGACCGACGACCTGCTCTTCGACAGCGGCCAGGCGGTGCCCAAGCCGCAGTCGCTGCCGCTGCTGGACAAGGTCGGCGGGCTGCTGGCCGCCGAGGGCAAGCACCCCGTCGTCGTCGAGGGCCACACCGACACCGTCCCGGTGCACGGCGCCTACCCGTCCAACTGGGAGCTGTCGGCCGCCCGCGCCTCGGGCGTCGTGCGCGCGTTCATCGGCGCCGGGCTCTCGCCCGGGCGCATGACCGCGTCGGGCCGCGCCTACCTCAAGCCGGTGGCCGACAACGCCACCGCCGCCGGCCGGTCGCTGAACCGGCGCGTCGAGGTCCTGCTGCCGCGGCTGGTCGCCGTGCCCGCGGCGTCCCCGTCCACCCCTTCGAGCGAGCTCCCCGGATGAAGTCCAAGCTGAAGATCATCCTGCCCGTCCTGCTGATCGCCTTCGGCGGAGTCTACAAGTTCGCGCTGGCCAAGCCCGCGCCGGTGCCGAAGAAGAAGATCGAGGGCGAGGTGTACGTCCTGCCCAAGGAGTTCCTCGTGAACCTGGAGTCGGGGCGGTTTGCCAAGCTCGGCGTGGCGCTCGTCTTCCACCACGGCTTCACCGCGGCGCCCGCCGAGGGCGGCCACGGCGGCGGCAGCGCCTCGTCGGCCCCCGAGGGCTACGGGATCCTGCCGCAGGAGGCCGTCGTGCGGTCGATCATCACCGACGAGCTGACCGACCAGAGCGCCGACCGCCTGCAGTCGCGCAAGGGCCGCCACAAGATCCAGAAGGAGATCGTGGAGCGGCTCCACAAGGAGACCGACGTGGAGGTCGAGGACGTGTTGTTCACCGACGTGGCGGTGCAGTAGCGATGCCTGATCTCGAGTTCACCCCGCTTCCCGACCCCGGCGCCGGCGGTCCCGCCTCCGAGGACCTGACGCGGCTCACCGACGTCATGGTCGAGCTGACCGTCGAGGTCGGCCGCACCCGCATGTCGCTCGGCGAGACGCTCTCGCTCGGCCCCGGCTCGGTCGTGACCCTCGACCGCCTGGCCGACAAGCCCGTCGACCTGCTGGTCAACGGGCGCCCGATCGCCCGCGGCGAGGTCGTGGTCATCGACGGGCAGTTCGGCCTGCGCATCACCGAGGTCGTCGGGGCCGAGCCGGTCCCCGCCGCCGCGGCCGGCGGCCAGATGCTGCCCGCCGGTGAGCCGGTGGCGGAGCTGCCGCCCGGGCTGGCCGACGCCGCATAGCGCCCGGACATCGACGGTGACGAAAGCCGGAACTGTTCCCGCTTTCGTTGCGTTCGACGGCTAGCGTCTGCGGGCGTGACCCCGCGCCCCCGCGTCGCCGTCCAGCTGCCCGAGGTCGAGCGCGAGGTGCGCTGGCCGGAGTACCTGGCCATGGCGCGCGCCGCGGAGGAGGTGGGCTTCGACGGGATCTACGTCGGCGACCACCTGCTCTACCGCGACGGCGCCCGCGGGAGCGAGCGCGGGCCCTGGGACGCCTGGACGCTGCTCGCCGCGCTGGCCGCGGTCACCGAGCGCGTCGCGCTCGGCCCGCTGGTCGCCTGCGCCGGGTTCCACCCGCCGGCCGTGCTGGCCAAGATGGCCTCGACGCTCACCGAGGTGAGCGCGGGCCGCTTCGTCCTCGGCCTCGGCGCGGGCTGGAACGAGGACGAGTTCCGCGCCTTCGGCATCCCGTACGACCGGCGCGTCTCGCGCTTCGCCGAGGCCTTCGAGGTCGTCCGCCGCCTGCTGGCCGGCGAGCGCGTGACGCTCGCGGGCGAGTTCGTCGCCGTCGAGGACGCGGTGCTGCTGCCGCCGGCCGACGCCTGGAACACCTGGTACGAGGACTACGGCAACACGGCCGAGGGCTTCGCGGCCCTGGACGAGCGCATCTCCGCGGCGGCCCGCGACGCCGGCCGCGACCCCGCCGAGGTGGCGCGCAGCGCCTGCGCCCTCGTCGTCCTCGACCGCGACGCCGGCGAGCGGCCGATCACCGGCGCGGCGCCGCCGATCGAGGGCTCGCCCGGCGCCATCGCGTCGCGCATCCGCGAGCTCGCCGACGCCGGCGCCGACGAGGTCGTCCTCGTGGCCAGCCCGATCACCGAGGCGTCGATCCGGACGCTCGGCGAGGCGCTCGCGCTGGTGCACCCGGTCCTGTAGCGTCGCTCCATGGGGGTGGCGAGGGCCTGGATGGTCCGGGGCGCGGCCGGCATCGCGGCGGCGCTGGCGCTCGCGGCGCCGGCTCAGGCGGCGACGCTCGAGCCGGGCTCCCTGTACCTCCTCACCGGCGAGGCGTCGTTGCTCGGCGCGCTGCCCGAGCCCGCCAGCCCCGCGTTCGCGACCACGACAACTGCGGTCAGCCAGGACGGGCGGTTCGTCGCGTTCACGGCGGGCGCGGACGGGCTGTCGGCCGAGGACGACGACACCGCGGTCAACGTGTACGTCAAGGACCGGCTGACCGGCGCGGTCACCTACGCCAGCCGGCGGGACGGCGTGGCCGGCGAGCCCGGGCACCGGAGCTGCCGGGACGCCTCGATCAGCGACGACGGCACGCGGGTGGCGTTCACGTGCCGGGAGCCGCTCGACCCCGCCGACACCAACGACAAGGACGACGTGTACGTCCGCGACCTGCCGGCCTCGCGGACGTTCCTCGCGAGCCGCGCGTCGGGGCTCGGGGCGGTCGGCAACGACCGGTCGGACCACCCCGTGCTGAGCCAGACCGGGCAGTTCGTCGCGTTCGAGTCGCAGGCGAGCAACCTCGTGGCGGGGGCCAACGGCACCAACGTGTACCGGCGCGAGCTCGGTGGCGGCGACGCGGTGGTCGTGGCCAGCCGCAAGACCGGGCCGGCCGGCGACGACGGCGGCGGCATCTCGCCGTCGATCAGCGACGACGGCAACCGCATCGCCTTCGTGATCGACCGCAACGGCTTCTACGACGCCGCCGACACGAACAGCCGCAGCGACGTCTTCGTCCACGACGAGAGCGCCGACACGACGGTGCTGGCCAGCCGCAAGGACGGCGCGGGCGCCGTCGGCAACGGGTCCTCTGCGGCGCCGGCGCTGTCGGGCGACGGCCTGACGGTGGCGTTCGAGAGCACGGCCAACCAGTTCGACTTCGCCCATGACTCCGACACCGGGGTCGACGTCTACCGGCGCTCGCTCGTCACCGGCGCGACCAACCTGGTGGACGTCACCATCGACGGAACGAAGGCCGGGCCGGCCCGGCGGCCGACGATCGACGACACCGGCCGCGTCATCGGCTTCCTGTCGAAGACGACGATTCTCGACCCGGCCGACCCCTCGCCGGGCGACGACCTGTACTACAAGGACGACACCGCCGGGACGGTGGTGCTCGCCAGCCGCGCCGACGGCACCGCGGGAGCCGTCTCCGACCGGACGAACGCGGGCGCGGTCAGCGGCGACGGCACGGCGTTCGCGGTCGAGGTGCAGCGGCCGCTGACCCCGGATGCCGACCCCCGCCAGCAGCAGCTCGTCGTCCGAGACGTGGCGGCGGCGCCGCCGCGCACCACCAGCGTCGCGCGGCCTCCCGGCACCGACCCGTTCCGCAACGCGGGGGGCGACAGCTTCGGCCTGCACCTCAGCGCCGACGGCCGGTTCGCGGTCTTCGAGTCCAACGCCTCGGGGCTGGGCGTGCCCGATGACGCCGCCAGGGCGATCGTCGTCCGCGACCTGGTGACCGGCGCCGCCACCGTCGCCAGCCGTGCCGACGGCCCGGACGGCGCGATCTTCACCAGCGACGTCGGCTCCCCGGCGATCAGCGCCGACGGCTCCCGCGTGGCGTTCCTCGTCGCGACCGGCACGGGCCAGCTCGTGTACGTCCGCGACCTCGTCGCGGGCCGCACCTTCCTGGCCAGCCGTGCCGACGGCCCCGACGGCGCCACCGCGATGGGCAGCTACTCGGACCCGGTCCTCGACGCCGACGGGTCCCGCGTGGCGTTCGAGACGACCGCAGTCACCCTCGGCGACGGGGACGCCGATGCGATCGGCGACATCCACCTGCGCGACCTCGAGACGGGCCGGACGCTGCTGGTGTCGCGGGCGACCGGCGCGGACGGCGCGAAGGGCAACGCCGACTCCCGCGATGCGGCGATCAGCGCCGACGGCACGCGCGTCGGGTTCGTCAGCAAGGCCACGAACCTGGGCGACGGCGACACCGACGTCGACCTCGACGCGTCCGGCACGCGTGCGGCGTTCACCGCGATGTCGACGAACCTCCTCGGCCTGACGCCCGCACGCCAGCGGGTCTTCGTGCGCGACCTCGCGGGCGGGACGCTGGTGCTCGCCAGCCGCGCGGACGGCGCCGGCGGCGCGCAGGCCGACGCGAACTCCAACGAGGCGAGCATCAGCCCCGACGGTGGCTTCGTCGCGTTCGGCAGCGAGGCGACGAACCTCGCCGCGCCCGTGGAGGCCGGCGCCTACGAGGTCTACCGCCGCGATCTCGCGGGCGGGCGCACGGCGCTCGCCTCGCGCGGCAACCCCGCCTCGGTGATCGACTACCCGCGCAACATCACGACCGGCGGCGCGTGCGTCGCGTTCGAGGCGCTCGAGACGCTCGTCGGCCCCCACGTCGACGGCGAGCAGGGCTACGTGCGCGCCTTCGAGCGCGACTGCGGCCGCCCGCCGCCGCCACCCCCTGGCGGAGGCGCAGGCGGCGGCGGGTCCCCGGGCGGCGGCGGCACGACGCCGGGCGGCGGCGGGCAGTCGGTCGCCCGCGACGTGACCGCCCCCGTCCTCGCCAGGGCGCGGCTCAGCCGGCGGCGCTTCGCCGTCGGGCCGCGGGCCACGGCGCTGCGCGCCAGGACCGCCCGCGGCACCGTGCTGCGGCTCACGTCGTCGGAGGCCGCGCGGCTCACCCTGCGGTTCGAGCGCCCGAGCCCGGGCCGGCGCGCCACCAGCAAGGGCAGGCGCGTCTGCCGGCCCGTCCGGCGACGGCCGCGGACGCGCGCCTGCACCGCCTTCCGGGCCGAGGGCACGCCCACGCGGCAGATCCGCGCGGGCGCGGTGCGCATCGCCCTGAGCGGTCGCATCGGCCGCCGCGCGCTGCGCCTCGGCGCGCACCGCCTCACGCTCGTCGCCACCGACGCCGCCGGCAACCGGTCGCGCGCGGTCCGGCTCGCCTTCCGGATCGTCCGGTAGGCGCCGCCGCTCGGACGTTCGTCCACCCACATCGCTCAAGTCGTTCGGGCCCCCGCCGATGTAGGTGACTGACTCGTCCCTCCCGAGTCGGATTCCCTCCAGTGAAGGCACCCCTCCATGCCATCGCGGGCGCGTCTGCGTCCGTCGTCAGCTTCATGCTGCTCGCGCCCGCCTGGGCGCTGGCCGCCGACCCCTACGGCGAGGACCGCCCCCTCGACCTGCCCGCGGACAGCGCGTCGTCCAAGGCGGACACGGTCGGCTCCGGCGGCGGCTCGCTCGTGCGCACCTTCGTCGGCCTGGCCGTCGTCGTCGCCGTCATCTACGGGCTCACCTGGGTCCTCAAGCAGATGAAGGCCGCCAAGGAGGACCGCGCCTCCGGCTTCGGCCTCTCGAGCGAGGCGACGATCCCGCTCGGCCCGGGCCGCAGCGTCCACCTCATCCGCGCCGGCCGCGAGCTCGTGCTCGTCGGCAGCGCCGAGCAGGGCGTGGTGCCGATCCGGACCTACACGGAGGACGAGGCCGCCGAGCTCGGCCTGCTGCGCGCGCCCGCAGACGACGAGGAGCGCCCGTCCGCCGGCGCCGGCAAGCCCGCCGCGGCCGCCGCGCTCACCACGTTCGTCGAGAAGCTCCGCGAGAGGACCGTGCGGTGAACGACGGTGGCAACGCGGTCCAGCTGCTGCTGCTGATCGGCGGGATCACGCTGATCCCGGCGATGCTGTTCTGCGTCACCGGCTTCACGCGGATCCTCGTCGTCCTGGGCTTCATCCGCACCGGCCTGGGCACGCCGAGCGCCCCGCCGAACCAGGTCCTGGTCGGCATCGCGCTCTTCCTCACGCTGTTCGTGATGGCCCCGACCTTCACGAAGGTCAAGAGCGACGCGATCGACCCGCTGACCAGCGGCAAGATCAACCAGGCCCAGGCGTTCGACCGCGGCCAGAAGCCGCTGCGCGAGTTCATGTTCAAGCAGACGCGCACGAAGGACCTCGCGCTGTTCGTGAAGCTCGCCAAGCTCGACCGGCCGAAGACCCGCGCGGACGTCCCGACCTACGTCCTCATCCCCGCCTTCATCATCAGCGAGCTCAAGACGGCGTTCCAGATCGGGTTCCTGATCTTCCTGCCGTTCCTGGTGATCGACCTGGTGGTCAGCTCCACCCTCATGTCCATGGGCATGGTGATGCTGCCGCCGGTCTTCATCTCGCTGCCGTTCAAGATCCTCCTGTTCGTCCTGGTGGACGGCTGGAACCTCGTGACCCGATCGCTCGTGGAGAGCTTCCACTGACATGGACCAGGACACCGTCGTCAACCTCGCGACCCAGGCCATGAGCCTCGCCCTGCGCGTCGCCCTTCCGCTGCTCCTCGTCGGCCTGGTCGTCGGCGTGGTGGTCTCGATCGTCCAGGCGGTCACGCAGATCCAGGAGCAGACGCTCACCTTCATCCCGAAGATCCTCGCGACCGCCGCGGTCCTGCTCGTCGCCGGCCCGTGGATGCTCAACCAGCTGCTGGGCTACACCGTCCAGCTCTGGAGCAGCATCCCCAGCATGGTGGGATGACCGACCTGCGCGATCCCGCCTCGCAGCTGCTCGCCCAGTTCGGCGAGCAGCACGTCGTGGCGTTCTTCCTGGTCCTCGCGCGCCTGTCGCCGCTGTTCATCCTGGCGCCGCTGTTCTCCTCCAAGATGATCCCCGCGCGCGTGCGCGGGATCGTCGCCGTGGCGCTGGCCATCGGCCTCTCGCCGGTCGTCGCCCGCCACGCCGAGCTGCCGACCGACATCGTGCAGCTCGTCTCGCTGCTGGCCAAGGAGCTGCTGATCGGCGCCGCGTTCGCCTTCGCGCTGGGCGCGCTGTTCGCCGCCATCTCGGTGGCCGGCTCGTTCCTGGACACGTTGATCGGCTTCTCGTTCGGCGGCCTCGTCGACCCGATCAACGGCAACCAGTCGGCCGTCGTCAGCCAGGTCTACTCGATGGTCGGCGTGCTCGTCTTCATCGTCATCGGGGGCGACGGCTGGGTCATCCAGGGCCTGGCCAAGACCTACGACGTGGTCGGCCTGCTCGAGTACCCGTCGCTGGCGCGGATCGTCAACGGCGCCGGCGAGGCGTTCGTGGGGATCTTCTCCGCCGCGGTCCAGGTCGCCGGCCCGGTGGTCCTCGCGCTGATCCTCACCGACGCCGCGTTCGGCGTGGTCTCCCGCGTCGTCCCGCAGCTCAACGTCTTCTCGGTCGCGCTGCCGGCCAAGGTCGTCGTGGGCTTCCTGCTGATCGGCGCGACGCTCCCCTTCGTGGCCGCGTGGCTGGGCAGCGAGCTCCAGCGCGACGTCGGCCAGGCCCTCCAGACGCTGAAGGTGGGGTGAGCCATGGCCGGGGAGAAGACCGAGAAGGCAACACCCAAGAAGCGCGAGGAGGCCCGCAAGAAGGGCCAGGTCGCGCGGTCCCAGGACCTCACCGGCGCCAGCGTCATGCTCGTCGGGATCTTCGTGCTCGGCGTGACGGGCGCGGGCATGGCGGGCCGGATGGCCGAGTCGCTGCGCGGGACGCTGCAGGCCATCAGCGACCCCGACGTGGTCACGCACGGCGGCGTCGGCACGCTGATGCTCCAGGCCGGGACGACGGTCGGCCTGGCCGTCGCGCCGGTGGCGCTGGCGTGCGCGCTGACCGCGATCCTCGTCACCGGCATCCAGGTCGGCCCCAAGCCGCGGCCGGGCGCGCTGCGGCCCGACCCCAAGCGCATGAACCCGATCAGCGGGGCCAAGAACCTGTTCGGCCCCAACGCGCTGTTCGAGACCGGCAAGAACCTCGTCAAGATCGGCGTCGTCGCGGCCGTCACGCTCGCGGCGCTGCTGCCCCACCTGCCCGAGATGGCGTCGCTGGTCGGCATGACGCCGGCCGACCTCGCCGCGCGGCTGGCGAGCGACATCAAGGGCATCGCCCTGCGCGCCGCCGTCGCCTACTTCCTGATCGGGGTCGTCGACCTCTTCTACCAGCGCTGGCGCCACGAGAAGTCGCTGCGCATGGACCACCAGGAGATCAAGGAGGAGCAGAAGCAGTACGCCCTCCCCGCCGAGGTCCGCGGCGCGATGCGCCGGCGCCAGATGGCCAACGCCCGCGCCCGCATGATGGCCGCGGTGCCCGAGGCCGACGTCGTGGTCACCAACCCCACGCACTACTCGGTCGCGCTCAAGTACGACGGCAGCTCGTCCGCGCCCGAGGTCGTCGCGAAGGGCAAGGACATCATCGCGCTGAGGATCCGCGAGATCGCGCGCGAGCACGGGGTCCCGATCGTCCCCGACCCGCCGCTGGCGCGGTCGCTGCACGCCACCGTCGAGGTCGGCGAGCAGATCCCCGAGGAGCTCTTCCAGGCGGTCGCCCAGGTGCTCGCCTACGTGTACCGCGTCGCCGGTAGAAGGAGGCTGGCGTCCGCATGAACGACGTCATGAACAAGGTCGGCAAGTACACCGACCTGGTGGCGGCGGGGGTCGTGATCCTCGTCGTGGTGATGCTGATCATCCCGCTGCCGTCGCTGCTGCTGGACCTCTTCATCACGCTGAACATCGCCTGCGCGCTGGCGATCGTCGTCACGACGCTGTACGTGCCGCGCGCGCTGGACTTCTCGGCGTTCCCGTCGCTGCTGCTGCTCACCACGCTCTTCCGCCTGGCGATCAACGTCAGCGTCACGCGGCTGATCCTGCTGCACGGCGACGCGGGCCACGTGGTCGAGGCGTTCGGCCACTTCGTCGTCGGCGGCAACGTGGTCGTCGGCCTCGTCGTCTTCGTCATCCTGATCGTCATCCAGTTCGTGGTCATCACGAACGGCGCCGGCCGCGTCTCCGAGGTCGCCGCCCGCTTCACCCTGGACTCGATGCCGGGCAAGCAGATGGCGATCGACGCCGATCTCAACGCCGGCCAGATCACCGACGAGGAGGCGCGCCGGCGCCGCCAGGAGATCGCCGACGAGGCGGACTTCTACGGCGCGATGGACGGCGCCTCGAAGTTCGTCAAGGGCGACGCGATGGCCGCCGTGCTCATCACGCTCATCAACCTGATCGGCGGCATGGCGATCGGCGTCGCGATGCAGGGCCGCTCGTTCGGCGAGGCCGTCCAGCACTTCTCGCTGCTGTCGATCGGCGACGGCCTGGCCGCGCAGATCCCGGCGCTGCTGATCTCGGTCGCCACCGGCATCATCGTCACGCGGGCCGCCTCCGACCAGGACCTCGGCCGCGACGTCGTCGGCCAGATCACGTCGCAGCGCAAGGCGCCGATGGTCGCCGGCGCGGTCATCTGCCTCTTCGCGCTCGTCCCGGGCCTGCCGAAGATCCCCTTCATCGTCATCGGCCTCGTGTTCTTCCTCGCCGGCCGCGCGCTCGGCAAGGCCGCCGAGGCCAAGGAGGCGGAGGCCGCCAAGGCCGCCGTCGCCCAGGCCGCGCTGCCCAAGCCGCAGGGCTCGCCGCGCGACCAGGTCCAGGAGGCGCTCACCCTCGACCCGCTCGAGCTGTGCATCGGCTTCGGCCTCGTGCCGCTGGTCGACGGCTCCTCGGGCGGCTCGCTCCTGCAGCGCGTCAGCGCGGTGCGCCGCCAGATCGCCGCGGAGGTCGGGACGATCATCCCGTCGGTCCGCATCCACGACGAGGTCGGGCTGCAGTCGCACGAGTACGTCGTCAAGGTCCGCGGCACGGAGGTCGCGCGCGGCTACGTCATGGCCGGCCACCAGCTCGCGCTCGACCCGGGCGACGCGGTCGGCCAGCTCGACGGCGTCCCGACGACCGAGCCGGCCTACGGCATGGCCGCGGTCTGGATCCCCGACGGCGCGCGGGCAGAGGCCGAGGCCCTCGGGTACACCGTCGTCGATGCCGAGAGCGTCATCGTCACGCACCTCACCGAGACGATCCGCCGCCACGTCGCCGACCTGCTGACCCGCCAGGACGTGCGCACGCTGCTGGACTCGCTCAAGGAGCACAACGCCGCCGTCGTCGAGGAGGTCGTCCCCGACCTGCTCTCGGTCGGCGAGCTGCAGCGCGTCCTGCAGGCGCTGCTGCGCGAGGGCGTCTCGATCCGCGACCTCGGCGCCATCGTCGAGTCCTCGGGCGACCGCGCCCGCGTCACGCGCGACCCCGAGCTGCTGGCGGAGTACGCGCGCCAGGCGCTGGGCCGCACGATCGTGGCGCCGTACCTCGACGCCGAGCGCACGCTGCGCTGCCTGTCGCTGGACCCGATGATCGAGCAGGAGGTCTCCGAGTCGATCGCGCAGACGCCCGACGGGGAGTACCTCGCGATGGATCCCTCTCGCGCGCAGGCATTGGTGCATGCCCTGTCGAACCACGTCGAGCAGGCCGTGGCCCGCGGCCGCCGACCGGTGCTCATCTGCTCCTCCCGCGTGCGGAGGCACCTGCGTCGGCTGTGCGAGCAGGCCTTGCCGCAGCTGTCGGTGTGCGCGTACAACGAGATCGCACCCGGCATCAGCGTCGAGACCATCGGAGTGGTGAACGCATGACCCCGGATCACGAGACGCGCACCTACCGCGGGCGCTCCATCGAGGAGCTCGTCCCGCGCATCCGCGAGGAGCTCGGCGAGGACGCCGTCATCGTCGCGCACCGCGAGACGACCAGCGGCGGCGTCGGGGGCTTCTTCGCCCGGCGCGAGATCGAGGTCGAGGCGATGCCGGGCGAGGCGAGCGCCGCCGACCAGGCGCGCGCGGCCGCGTTCGCGGCGCACCTCGCGGAGGCCGCCGGCGACCAGGCCCCGCCGCCCGCGCCCGCGCACCGGCCGCACGTCGACCCCCAGGTCGACGCCCTGCCCACCGCCACCGACGTGAGCGTCGACGACCTCTTCGGCGGCACGCCGCCGCCGCAGGCGCAGGGCCTGGCCGCGCTCTTCAACGTTGGCCGCGAGGCCGCGCCGCCCGAGCCCTACGAGGAGGCGCCGCCGGAGCCGCTGGCCGAGGCCGTCGAGGAGGCCCGCCACCTCGAGGAGCCGCGGTTCGCGCCCGCGCCGCCGGCGGAGGAGCCGCTGCTCCTGGAGGAGCCGCCCGCCGCCGAGGAGCCGCCGGCCGCCGAGGAGCCGCCGGCGCAGGAGCCCCCGCGGGCCGAGGACCCGCCCTTCGAGGCGCCGCCCGCGGCCGCCGAGCCGCCCGTCGCCGAGGGCCCCGAGCCCCCGCCGGCGCCGCTGGTCCCCGTCGCCTCGCTGGCCGTCGCCGGCGAGGCGCTGCCCGTCCTCCCGGCCGAGGCGCGCGCCGTCGCGCAGCGCCTCGTCGCCCGCGGCCTGCACGCCGAGTGCGCCGAGGCGGTCGCCGAGGAGGCCGTCCAGTCGCTGCTGCCGCTGGACCCCGGCGCCGACGTCGTCGCGCTGGTCCGCGAGGCGCTCGCCCGCCGCATCCCGGTGCACGCCCTGCGCCGCGGCGGCGGGGTCGTCGCGTTCGTCGGCCCCGGCGGGGCCGGCAAGACGCGCTGCGTCGCCCGCCTGGCGGCCGCGCACGCGCGCCACGGCCTGCGGCCGGTCGTCGTCGTCGCGCTGCGCGCGCCCGACGGCGGCGCGGAGCTCACCCGACTCCTGGCCCCCTACGGGGTGGCCCTGCACGTGGTGGAGAGCGGCGCGGAGGGCGCCGCCCGCATCGCGGCGCTCCGGGGCCAGAGCCTCGTGGTCCTCGACACGCCGGGGGTCAGCCCTCGCGCGCGCGGGGAGCTCAAGGCGCTGGCCTTCGAGCTGCAGTCGCTCGCCCCCGACGAGGTGCACCTCACCGTCCCGGCGACGATCGCCCCGGCGGCGGCGCACGAGCTCGTCGTGGGCGTGCGCGACCTGGGCGTCGATGCGCTGACGCTCGCTCGGGACCGTCGTCGGCCTGGCCATCGAGTCGGGCCTGCCCCTGTCCTACCTCGCGCGCGGCCAGGCGGTCGAGGCCGGCCTCCGGTCGGCGGCGCCCGCCGCGCTCGCCGCGCTCCTGGTGCCGTGATCATGAGCAAGCTGCCCCGCGTCGGCGACGACATCGTCATGTCCGTGCCGCAGCGCGAGCAGGTGGCCGCGCACGTGTCCGGCATGGGCGCGGGCTGGCTCGAGCTCGACCTGCTCGACTCGCCGCGGACGCCGATGTCCCAGCTCGAGCGCATGCCGCTCTTCATCGAGTTCATCAACGACGAGGGCGTCGCCCGGATGCACGGGCGCCTGGGGCGCGACCCCGAGGAGCGCGGCCTCCTGCGCCGCGGCTTCCGCGAGTCGACGCTCGTGCGCTTCGCCCACAAGGGCACGGTGCAGCTGCTGCAACGGCGCGAGTTCGTGCGCGCGACGGCCGTCCTGGGCCTCACGATCATCCCCGTCCGCGGGTACGACCACGTCGCGCGGAGGGCGCAGACGCTGGACATCGGCGGCGGCGGGATGCTCGTGCGGGGCCTGCCGGCGCCGCGGGCCGGCGAGGAGTACGACTTCGAGCTCGACCTCGACCCGGGCGGCATGCCCATCCAGGGGCGCTGCCGCGTCGTCCGCGTGGAGGGCGCGGACCGGGCGGGCGTCCAGTTCACCGCGCTGGACCAGCGTGACCGCACGCGCATCATCCAGCGCGCGTTCGACCTGTCCCGCTTCCAGAAGCGCAGGCTGGCATAGGCCATGGCCAAGAAGGACGACAAGAAGAAGGCCAAGGGCGCGTCGCCCGGCGGCATCGTGCTGGCCGCGCACCCGCGGGCCCGGCGCGACATCGCGCTGGCCAAGGGCTGGGGCGGCCTCGGCGTCTTCGCGCTGGTCGTGTACCTGTCGGTGAAGGCCGGCGTGCCCGCGGCCGACGCGCTGCTGCGCGGCATCGTCTTCGGCATGGGCGGCTACGTCGTCGGGTGGGGGCTGGCCGTCGCGGTCTGGCGGCACCTGGCGCTGGCCGAGATCGAGGCCGCGCGGCGCCGGCTGCGCGACGCCCACCAGGAGCAGCAGCGCCGGCTCGAGGCCGCCGCCGAGGGCGGCGGGCAGGGCGCCGGCTAGGAGGACGCTGAGCCGTGGACCGCATCGACCCGATCCAGCCGCACCTGCGCGACGTCGACCGGGTCGCCGCGGTGCGCCGGGAGCAGCCGGTGCGCCGCGAGGACCGCGAGCAGGAGGAGCGCCGGCGCCGGGAGCAGGAGCGCCGGCGGGGCGAGCAGCCCGAGCCGCCCGAAGAGGACGACGGGCGCCCGCACGTCGACATCCGCGTCTGAGCCCGCCGCGATGCCCAGGTACGCGTTCGTGCGTGCCTCGTCGCAGTCCTCAAGCGGACATCGCCACGACCGATGACCGTGCCATGGCGGCCTCGGTCCTCGTCCCCCTCCTGCAGGCGCCGCACCTGGCCGGCGCCGCGCTGGCCGCCCTGGCCCCCCTGCGCGGGGCCGGGACCGAGGTGGTCGCGCTCGTCACCGAGCCCGCCGCGGCGCCCGAGGGCGCCGACGTCGTCGTCGCCGTGCCGCCCGGCACGGGCCTGGCGGCGGCCGCGACGCTCGCCATGGAGCGCGTGCACCGCGAGGTCGTCGTCCTGCTGCGCGAGGGCGGCGTGCCCGAGCCCGGCTGGCTGACGCCGCTGGCCGCCGCGCTGCGGGACCCCGGCGTCGCCGCCGTGACGAGCATCGACGCCCAGGCCGCCGAGGGCACCGCCGCGGTCGGCGCGCCGGCGATCGCCTGGCGCCGCGCCGACCTGCCCGCCGTGCCGCCCGTGCACGACGCGCTCGTGGTCGCCGCGCTGTGCATGGAGCTCGCCCGCCGGGGCGAGGTCGAGGTCGCCGCCGCCTCGCTCGTGACGACGCTCGCGGGCGGCAGCGCGGCCGCCTGAGAGGGGCGTCCATCGGACACTGGACGCGCCTAAAGTGGCGCGACCGCCGGGCCGATCACCCTGGCCAAGAAGGTGGGGCGACATGGAGTCGCCCTGGGACACCTCACCAACGTCATCAAGGAGATCGACGCATGTCCCTTCGCATCACCCACAACGTGGAGGCGTTCAACGCCTACCGCAACCTGAACGCCACGTCCTCGCAGGTCTCCAAGTCCATGGAGCGCCTGTCCTCCGGCTACCGCATCAACCGCGGCGCCGACGACGCGGCGGGCCTCGGCATCTCCGAGACCATGCGCTCGCAGATCCGCGGTCTGGGCCAGGCCCAGCGCAACACCCAGGACGGCATCTCGATGGTGCAGACCGCTGAGGGCAACCTCGACGAGGTCCACAGCATGCTGCAGCGCGTCCGCGAGCTGGCCGTGCAGTACAAGAACGGCAGCCTCTCGCAGGCGTCCCGCGACGCGATCCAGACCGAGGTCAACCAGCTCGCGTCCGAGATCGAGCGCATCGGCTCGTCCGCATCGTTCAACGGCCTCCAGCTGCTGAGCACGGCGACCGCCGTCTCGTTCCAGGTCGGCGCCAACGACGGCCAGGTCATCTCGGTCTCCACGATCAGCCTCGGCTCCGCCCTCGGCACGGCGTTCTACTCGCTGTCGTCGACCGGCACCGCCGACCTGTCGGAGATCGACTCCGCGATCGCCAGCGTCTCCTCGACGCGTGCGACGTTCGGCGCGGTCCAGAACCGCCTCGAGCGCGCGATGTCGGTGTCGGCCGCCTACCAGGAGAACCTGGTCTCGGCCGAGTCCCGCATCCGCGACGTGGACATGGCGGAGGAGATGGTCAACCTCACGAAGGCCCAGATCCTCAGCCAGGCCGGCACGGCGATGCTCGCGCAGGCCAACCAGGCGCCGCAGGCGGTCCTGTCCCTCATCCGGTAGGCGCTTCCGGACGAACTCCAGGGGGCCTCGAGCCCTCGGGGGACGGATCAGGTGGAGGGGTGGCCCGGCCGGGCCGCCCCTCCGTCGCTTAAGCGCCCGGGCGAACCTGCCGACCACTCTGGTGATGTCCGTCGAGGCCGTCCTGGCCCGCATCGCCGAGCTCGACCAGGCGCTCAACCCGCAGCGCGCGCGGCAGGCCGCCGCGCCGCAGGGCACCTCCTTCGCCGGGGTGCTGGGGAGCGCGTCCTCGATCCTGCCCGCCTCAACCACCGCGCTGACCGGCGGGACGCCGGGGCTGCGGGCCCTGCAGGCCGCGCAGGCCGAGGTCGGCGTGGCCGAGCAGCCGCCCGGCTCCAACGACTCCCCGCGCATCGCCCAGTACCGCGAGGCCACGGCCGGCAGCGGCGTGGGCCCGTGGTGCGCGTACTTCACCTCCTGGGCCGCGGCCCAGGCCGGGGTCCCGCTCGGCGAGGC
>JACRMD010000145.1:15540-17870 GCA_016215085.1 Solirubrobacterales bacterium
CGCGGTGCCCCAGCCGGGCGACCTCATCGTCTGGGACGAGCACATCGGCATCGTCGAGTCGGTCAACCCCGACGGCTCGATGACGACGATCGAGGGCAACTCCTCCGACGCGGTCACGCGCCGGCAGCACGGGGCGGGCGGCGACGGCGCCGTCGGCTACGTGCGCCTCGGCTAGCCCGCGCGGCCGCTACGGTTCGCCCGGTGAGCCGGGCAGGCGCCGTCGTCTCCGCATCGCCGACGCGGCGGCTCCCCGCGACGCTGCCCGGACCGTGGTGGCTGCTGCCGCTGCTCGTCGGCGCCGTCGTCCTCGCCCGCCGCGCGTGGTGGGCGAGCAACGCGCCGATCGCGCGCTTCGACCACGGGATCGAGCTGGCCTCGATCACGATGACCCGGCACGGGCTGCTGAACCTCGCCGACTACTACCAGCCGTACGGGATCGGCCTCGGCGTGCCGGGCGCGCTGATCTCCTGGCTGGGCATCGACGGGCTCTTCGCCGAGCGCGTGGTCTACTCGCTGTTCATCGCGCTGGCGGCAGGCCTGGCGGTGGCGCTCGTGCTGCGGCTGCGCGGGCCGGCGCCGGCGGCCGTCGCGGCGATCGCCTGCCTCGTCCCCGGCTCCGCGCGCTACGCGTGGGGGATGGCGGCGGTGCTCGGGGCCCTCCTGCTGGTGACGATGGTCGCCCAGCGCGGCGGGATGGCGAGCCTGCGCGAGGTCCACGCGCGCCGCCCGCGCGTGGTGCTCGCCGCCAGCGCGATCGTCTCGCTGGCCGCGTACGCGCGCTACGAGTACCTGGCGTTCGGGCTGGTGTGGGCGGTGGTCCTGCTCGTCCTGCTGCGCGGGGCGCGCGGGCGCCGGATGCAGGCGGGCGTCGCGGCCGGGCTGGCGCTCGTGCCGACGGCGATGGTCGTGGTCGCGGGCGGCGCGCGCTGGCTCTACGAGTTCGTGCAGTACTCGGCGGGCGGCGACTTCCACCGGCTGCGCGGCATCCCGATCGACTGGGGCGCGTTCCCGGCGTTCGTCGGCGACCTCGCGCACCTGCGCGTCGACGACGTCCACGCGGCGATCGTCGCGTCCTACGGGGTCGGCGCCGTGGCCGTCGTGCTCGCGGTCCTGGCGCTGCGCCGCCGCGACGACCCGGCCGTGGCGCTCGGCGTGCTGCCGCTGCTGCTGCCCGTCTGCGCGCTGGTGCTCTACGGCAACGCCCAGCGCTTCAGCGACGGCTACGGCGTCGCGGCGCTGCCGGTGTTCTGGACGACGGCGCTGCTGGCCCTGCCGGTGGTGGCGGGGCGCTGGCGCACCGCGGCGCTGGTCGCCGCCGGCCTGCTCGCGCTCACGCTGCTGGGGCCCTACACGCCGTCGTCGCTGCGCGGCGAGGAGCGCTTCGCCGACGCCAAGGAGGTGGGGTTCCGCGAGGCGGTGCGCAAGCTCGGGACCGTCCCGCTCGACGACGAGTGGAAGATGCTCGCGGCGCTGCCGGCCGTCTGGCGCGCGCACGGGCACGCGGGGCAGCCGACGCTCGTGGTCACCGACCACAACGACGGGCCCAACGGCAACGAGCCCATCATCTACTGGCTGCTCGACGCGCCCGCCGCCGCGTGGCCGGTGACCTACGACCCCGGCCTCGTCGACCGCGAGGTCGTCCAGCGCGACGCGGTGCGGAGGCTGTGCGCGAGCCGCGCGCCGGTCGTCCAGCACGGCGACTACCTGCCCGAGAGGCCGCTGCACGGCTCGACGCTGCTCGACGAGCACCTCGCGTGGAACACGAAGGTCCAGGCGACGGCCGGCGCCTACCGGGTCCGGGTGCTCGAGCGCGGCCGCTGCGACGACCCGCGCCGCGCCACGCCGGCCGCGCTGCGGGCGCGGGAGCAGGCGCTGCTGGACCGCGACGACCTCGCGTCGGCGGGGATCGTGGCGGCGCTGCGCGCCCGCCGGTCCGGCCGGCCCGCGCCGGCCGACGTCGCGCTGGCGACCACCGCGGGCTCGTGGCTGCCCGACGACGCGTTCCCGGCCGGGCCGGTCGGGTCGCTGCTGCGCGGCGTGCGCGACGGCAGCCCGGCGGGGACGGCGGCCGCGGTGCAGGCCGCCAGGGGCGAGGACGCGCTCGTGCGGCTCGCCGTGCTGCGCGCGTGGGTCGGCCGGCGCGAGGGCGACCCGCAGGCGGTCACCCCCGAGCTCTTCCGGCTGCTCGACGAGCGGCCGTCGTGGGGCGCGGTGCTGCGGACCGTCGCCGCCGTGGTCCCGCTCGACCTCGGGGCGCTGGACCGGCTGGCGCGCCGCGGCGCCCGCGGCGCGGCGTTCGAGCGCGCGCGCCTGGACGCGGCGATCGGCGC
>JACRMD010000146.1 GCA_016215085.1 Solirubrobacterales bacterium
CGGCGCGAGGCCCGGGACAACGTCATCGAGATCTCGCCCGGCGGCGGGCTCAGCGGCTGGGCCGCCTACCGCCGATGAGCTCCCGCGACGCTGCCGGTCTGAGCCGATGATGACTCCCGAGGACCGGATGCTCCCGACGGACTCGCTGTGGCCGCGGGTCGCCGCGCTGCCGCTCGTCATCGAGGCCTGCGAGTACGACCGCCTGCACGCTGTCTTCGCGCACGACTTCCAGCGCGTGACGACGCACTCGCCCTCTACGACCACGTGCTCGCCGCCTTCCCGGACGCCTACCTGGAGGATCCGCACTTCCTGCCCGGGATCGCCGAGCGGCTCGGCGGCCACCTCGACCGCGTGTCCTACGACGCGCCGATCCGCGAACCCGAGGACATCGGCGCGACGCCGCTGGACGGCCGCGTCGTCAACGTCAGGCCGTCGCGCATCGGCGGCCTGCGAGGACGACCCGTCCGAGCCCCTGCCCGCCAGCCCGCTCGCGCCGCGGCCGGCGGCGACCGGCTTCCGCTGGGCGGGGTAGGGCCGCGGTCGGCGGCGGCCCTACCCGCGGCGCGTCAGCCGCCCATGTAGCGGGCCAGCTGCACCTCGTGCGGGGGACCGCCCGCGCCGCCGACGGCGACCGGCTTGGCGCCCTGGACCAGCACGTCGTTGAAGAACGACGGCTCGGAGCCCGCGTCGACGGCCGCGACGCCGCCGCTGACGAACGCCGAGTCGGGCCAGCCGCCGGCGGTGAACCGGCCGAGCACCGAGCGGTACGGCGACTGCTCGGTTTCGCCGACGAACAGCAGGGCGCCGTCGGGCTGGGTCGCCAGCGCGTTGAGGATGCAGCCGTTCTCCAGCGTCGCCATCGAGGCCCCGTCGGTGCCGAACGACCCGTCCAGCGCACCGGCCGGGGTGAGCTTGGCGATGCCGCACTGGCCGGCGCCCGTGGTGGACGCCTGCCCGCCGACGATCACCTCACCGGAGCCGCCGAGCAGCAGGGCGTGCGGGATGACGACCTTGGCCGGCTCGATCTGCGCCGCGCCGGGGGTCGACGCGTCGCCGTAGGACGTGTCCACGGCGTAGTCCGCGTCGCCGGAGGTGGCCTTGAGCTTGAACACCCGGCCGCCGGCGAGGTGGCCGAACGTGAAGCCGCTCACGTAGACGGCGCCGTCGGACCCGAGCGCCATGTCGGTGGCGTAGCAGTCGGGCGTCGGGATGTCGTCGCACGCGCTGTCGGGCAGCAGCAGCACGGCGCTGCCGCCGTTGAACGTCGTGTCCGGCGAGCCGTTGTCGTTGAACCGGGCGACGAACACCCGCGACCGGCTGCCCACGATGGCCGTGCCGGCGACGATGAGGTCGTCGGTCGAGGAGACCTGGGCAATCGCCTCTGGCGTGGTGCTCGTGCTGCCGGGGATCGGGATCGACCCGATGCCCGAGCCGCCGAAGCCCGTGGGGTTGCCGGCCGGGTCGAGCTGGTAGACGCGGACCGCCGCGCTGCCGGACGGCGTCTCGCTCTGGCCCGTCACGTCGATCTGGTCCAGCGGCTCGATGTGGACGGCGGTCGCGCCGTTGGTCGTGCCGCTCTCGTTGTAGACGACCGTGCCGGCGGGCGAGCCCGAGGGGCGGAACGCCGGGTCCAGCCACCCGCCGGGCGTGTACCGCGAGATGACCCACGCCTGGGTGCCGCCCGGGGTCTCGCGGCCGCCGACCACGACGAGGTTGCCGTCGTCGTCCTGGGTGATCGCGTCGCCGTACGCGCTGCGCTGCGTGCCGCCCTGCGAGTACCGCGTGAGCGTGAGGCCGTTGCCGCCGGTGCCGAAGGTCGGGTCGAGCGACGTCGGCGGCGCGGCGGCCCCGCCGCCCGCGGGCGGCGCGGGCGCCGGTGGCGCGCCCGGCTTGAGGTCGAACGTCACCGTCGGGTTCTGCGTCGCCGCGACGCCGGTGCCGCGGGCCCTGAGCTGGCAGTCGAGGCCGACCTGGGCCCAGTTGCAGCCGGCCCAGCTCACGAAGTTGGAGTTGGCCGACGGCACCGCGGTCAGGATCGGCGACCGGCCCGAGCTGTAGAAGCTCGAGCAGGTGGGCGGGCAGTGGATGGCGCCCAGGCTGTCGGTCACGCTGCCGCTGCCCGTGCCCTGGAGGTGCACGACGACCGGCAGGCCCGGCGTCGTCAGGCCGACCGGCCGTGGGGTCTGGATCGCGGCCTGCTGGGTCGAGTTGGAGTAGTCGGCGATGACGACCTTCGAGCGCGCCACGCGCGCGGCCGGGACCTTGGTGAACTTCGCCTCCTCCTTGGCGGCCGCGGCGTAGGTGTCGGGGATCGCCAGCGGCAGCTTGGCCGCCACGCCCTCCCACTGCGCCGCCAGCTTGGCGTTGCCCAGCTCCTGGCGGATGAACTCGCCGACCGACGGGCTCTGCTTGGCCGCCTGGTAGGACGGCGCGTCGTTGATCGTGCCGAAGATGAGGCCGAAGACGTCCTTGGCGACCGGCGTCATCTTCGTGCCGCCGGTGGCGAGCTTGCCGGCCGTGGCCGCCGCGCGGGCCTTGAAGCGGCCGTGGACGTCGACGGGCTGGGCGGCGGCGCGGAACGCGCGCGCCGAGGCCAGCGTCGCGAGGTAGCGGGTCCAGTTCCCGACCGCCGTCGACAGGATGTTGCGGACCTGGAAGACCGTCGCGACGCCCTTCTTGTCCACCTTGCGCACCCAGAAGGACTTGACGGCCTTCGCGTTGCTGATCGTGAACACGACCGGGCCGGTCTTCGGGCCCGTGCCGGGCTTCTTGCGCGTGATGAAGAGCGCGACGTTGCGGACCTTGGAGCCGCCGCCGTTGACGTTGGAGACGACGAGGTAGACCTTCGTCGTCTTCTTCAGCTTCTTCCACTGCGGCGAGCGCACGTCGACGGCCAGGCCCCCGACCTTGCTGCGCACGGCGGTGTCCCTGCCGCGCGCGGGCGCCTTGGCCGCCTTGGCGATCTTGACCTGCACGACGCCGTAGCTGACGTCGCCGGCCTTGGGCAGGGGGATCGTCACCTGGGTCGTCGCCGCGGCGGGCGAAGCCACGACGAGGAGCGCCGCGAGGGCGGCGAGCACGGCAACGACGCCGTGGCGCTGGACCTGGACCACGAGGACTCGCTTTCGCTTCGGGTTGGGAACGCCGCGCCCCCTGGCCTCACGGCGTGTCCAACCTGAACGGGCCATCGGTCGCCATTCCGGACCGACATCCGGCTGGGTGTCCGTTGACGGACCTAGCGCCGGCGCAGCGCGGGCTGGAGGACGTGCCCGCCGTAGCTGGTGTCGAGGCGGCGGCGGTGTCGATCAGGCGATAGCCGTCGCGCAGCGCGGCCTCGACCGCGGCGGCGTGTTGGTGGGCGTCGCCCGGCGGCGCGGCTAGCGCTCGCGGGCGCGGTCGCTCGGGCGTGGGGTCGCGACGTGGTCCGGCGTGGCCGTCCAGCTGCCCAGCAGGTCGAGGGCCTGCTGCGACGCCGAGCCGGGCTCGGCGGTGAAGATCGCGAGGCGCAGGCCGTCGTCGGCGCTGAGCTCCATCGTCTCGTAGCTCAGGTGCAGGTCGCCGACGATGGCGTGGTGGATGTGCTTCGTCCCGGTCTGGTGGAAGCGCACGTTGTGCGCGGCCCAGCGGACGCGGAACTCGTCGCTCCTCGTCGACAGCTCACCGACGAGGTCGGACAGCTGGCGGTCGTAGGGGTTGCGGCCGGCCTCGGAGCGCAGGTGCGCGACGAGCTCCGAGGCGACCCGGTCCCACTCGGGGTAGAAGCCGGGGGCGGCCGGATCGAGGAACGTGAAGCGGGCGCTGTTGGCCGGCTGCCGCGGGCTGTCGAACACCGGCGCGTACAGCGCGCGGCCCATGGCGTTGGCGCCGATGTAGTCCAGGCGCTGGTTGCTCACGGTGGCGGGCGCGCCGATCTGGTCGAGGATGCGCTGCACGACGGGGCGGATCTGCTGCTTGACGGGCCGGGTCCGCCGCGGGACGACGGGGTTCGCCGCCCGCGCGAGGTCGAACAGGTGCGCGCGCTCGGCGTCGTCGAGCTGCAATGCGCGGGCGAGGCCTTCGAGGACGAGCTCGGAGGCGCCGCTGACGTTGCCGCGCTCCAGGCGCTTGTAGTACTCGACGCTCATGCCGGCCAGCGAGGCGACCTCCTCGCGCCGCAGCCCCGGCACGCGCCGCTTGCCGTAGCTCGGCAGCCCGGCCTGCTCGGGGGTGATCCTCGCCCGCCGCGTGGTCAGGAACTCGGCGATGTCGTTCGCGGCGTCCACGTCGTCCAACCTACCCGCGCCGCCGCGTCCCAAGGGGGCCCTGTCACCACCCCTCTCGCAGGGCCTCCCAAGCAAGGCCGGGCGCTACCATCGGCGAGCCATGAACGCCGCCGCCCAGCCGCTCCGCGCTGTGCACCGCCCGCCGAGCCGCGGGCGCGCGTTCTGGTGGGCCGGCTAGCCGTCGGCCCGCGTCGCAACCTCCTCTCCGGGACGCCACGCCGACCTCGCCTGACGCGGGGACGCGCTGCGCTGCGCCCACCGGTGCCTTCCCGCCCTTCGTCATCCGTGGGCGCGCGAAAGGGAGACCACCGCCATGACCACCACCTTGACCGGCATCCAGCCCACCGGCGAGCTGCACCTCGGCAACTACGCCGGCGCGATCCGGCCGCTCGTCCGGCTCGCCGCCCGGCCCGGGCGCGACACGTACGTGTTCGTCGCCGACCTGCACGCGCTCAACGGGCGGCCCGAGCCCGGCGTGCTGCGCGACCGCACGCGCAGGATGGTCGCCGCCCTGCTGGCCTGCGGCCTCGACCACGACCGCGTGCACGTGTACCGCCAGTCGCGCGTGCCCGCCGTCGCCCAGATCACCGCGCTGCTGGCCAACGTCACGAGCAAGGGCACGCTCAACCGGGCGCACGCCTACAAGGCGCTCGTCGCCGCCAACGCCGCCGCGGGGCGCGACCCCGACCACGGGGTCAACATGGGGTTGTTCTCCTACCCGGTGCTGATGGCCGCCGACATCCTCGCCATGCGCGCCGGCGAGGTCCCGGTCGGCGCCGACCAGGCCCAGCACCGGGAGATCGCCGTCGAGCCCGCGCGGGCGTTCGCGCGCGCCTACGGGCCCGGGGTGCTGCCGGAGCCCCAGGCGATCGTCCCGCCGGCCGGCGGCGTGCTGCGCGGCCTCGACGGACGCAAGATGAGCAAGAGCTACGACAACACGATCCCGCTGTTCGCGGCGCCCGAGCGGCAGGCCGCGCTCGTCCGCCGCGTCGTCACCGACAGCCGCCGGCCGGAGGAGCCCAAGGACCCCGACACGTGCACGCTCGTCGCCCTGCTCGACGCGTTCGGCGACCCCGCCGCCGCCCGGGAGGTCCGCGACCGCTACCGCACCGGCGGCATCGGCTACGGCGACGTCAAGGCCCTGCTCGCCGGCCAGCTGCACGCGACGCTGGCGCCGATGCGCGACCGCCACGAGGCCCTCCTCGCCGATCCCGCCCGGCTCGACGCCGCGCTCGAGGCCGGCGAGCGGCGCGCCGGCGAGCGCGCGGGGGAGACCCTGCGCCGGATGGCCTGCGCCATGGGCCTGTGAGCGGTCGGCGGGCGGACGGATGAGACCTGGGCGACACTGACGTCCTGGGGCGCCGTGCCTAGGGTCGCGCGCCATGGGACTGCTGAGGGACGTGGTGACGGCGTTCAAGCCGGAGAACGTCAAGCGCGGGCTGGCCGCGGCGCGCACGCCGGCGACGCAGGCCGAGCTCGACGCGGCCGTCGCCGCGCTCCCGCCCGAGCAGCGCGCCGCCTACGAGGCCAACCAGGCGCGGGTCGAGCAGGCCCGCGCGGAGTCCGAGGCGAGCTGGCAGGCCGCCACCGCGCTCTCGGACGAGGTGCGCGTGCTCGACGGCCCCGCCGGCCGCGCGCTCTACGGCGCCGGGCCCCGCGAGCTCGGCTCGCCGGCCGAGATCGAGGCGCAGATCGCCGAGCAGGGCGTGCTCGGGGCCGTCGCGGCGATGCGCGCCAAGCGCAAGGGCGAGTTCCGCCAGGCGCTGCGCCAGACCTTCGGCATCCCGGAGGTCGCGGAGGTCGAGGACCCGGAGGAGCGCCGCCGCATCGCCGCCGAGGAGCGCGCGGCGCGCGACGCGGCCCGCGCGCCGTACCGGGCGCCGGCGCCGGCGGCGGTCGCGATCAGCCGCCTGGCGACGCGCGGCGAGACCCAGGTCGCCGAGGTGCTCGCGTTCCTGCGCGCGTCGGGGCTGGCGGCGCGCCCCGACCGCGTGTTCGGCGTCTACCGCGTCCCCGACCGCATCAGCGGCCCGCGCTCGCCGGGCTCCGAGCGCGGCCGCGTGGTGGAGTGGGACGTGGTGCACGAGCCGGTGGACCCGCCGGCGGGCGCCGCCGCGCCGTCGCTGGTGGCGACGTCGTTCCTGGGCGACGAACAGTGGGTGGCCCGGCGGCGGGGTGAGCCCTCGGTCCTCGACGAGGACCTGGCGCTGGCCTTCTGCGCGCAGGCGGGCATCGGGCCCGAGCGGTGCCTGGGCCTGGCGCGCGTCGCCGAGTTCCGCTCCCTGCGCGGAGAGGGCAGCGAGGACACCGCCGGGCCGCTGCGGACGCTCGTGCGCGGCATGGTCGCGATCCACGCGGAGGCGTTCGACACGAAGGGCTCGGGGCGCGCCGTGTGGGCGCAGATCGACGTCGCAGACTGCCA
>JACRMD010000394.1 GCA_016215085.1 Solirubrobacterales bacterium
CGCCGCGACGTGCAGCGGCCGCGCGGCCGCCGCCCACGGCTCGAGCTCGGCGTCGGCGAGGTCGTCGAAGAGGTCGATCGGCCGCAGGTCGGCGGCGGTCAGCTGCGCGGTGCTCATGCCTGGGCCAGGTACTCGTGGATGAGCGAGACGGCCATCGACCCCTCGCCGACCGCGCTGGCCACGCGCTTGATCGAGCGGGCGCGCACGTCGCCGGCGACGAACACGCCGGGCACCGTCGTCTCCAGGATGTAGGGGTCGCGGCGCAGCGGCCACCCGGCGGCCTTCGCGTCGGCGCCCGCGAGGATGAACCCGCGGTCGTCGCGGGCGATCACGCCGTCGAGCCAGTCGGTGCGCGGGGCGGCGCCGATGAACACGAAGCACGCGTCGACCTCCTCGGTGGTCTCGGTGCCGTCGGCGGCCCGGATGCGCAGCCGCCGCAGGTGCCCGTCGCCCTCGGCGCCCACCGCGGTCGCGCCCGTGCGCACGTCGACGTTGGGCAGCTCGGCCAGCTGCTCGATCAGGTAGTGGGACATCGACTTGGCCAGCGAGTCGGCGCGCACGAGCATCGTCACGCGCGCGGCGAACCCGCTGAAGTGCACGGCGGCCTGGCCGGCCGAGTTGGCGCCGCCGATCACGACGACGTGCTGGTCGGCGCACGAGCGCGCCTCGGTCATCGCGGCGCCGTAGTAGATCCCGGCTCCGGTGAAGTCGGCGAACCCCGGAGCGGGGTGCTGGTTGTAGGACACGCCCGAGGCGATGAGGACGCTGTTGGCGCTGAGCGTGGTGCCGCCCGAGAGCCGCACGATCCGCCCGGCGCCCTCGACCTCCAGCGCCTCGGCGTCCTGCACGGTCAGCAGCTCGGCGCCGAGGCGGCGCGCCTGGTCGGTGGCCCGCCGCGCCAGCTCGGACCCGCTGAGGCCGGCGGGGAAGCCGAGGTAGTTCTCGATGCGGCTGGACTGGCCGGCCTGGCCGCCGGGGCCCTCGCGCTCGACCATCACCGTGCGCAGCCCCTCCGACGCGCCGTAGACCGCGGCCGCCAGCCCGGCGGGGCCGCCGCCGACGATGACCAGGTCGTAGTGCTCGGCCGCCGGCTGGGCGGCCACCCCGAGGCGCTCGGCGAGCTCAAGCACGGTGGGCCGCTCGAGCACCGAGCCGTCCTCGAGGAAGACGACCGGCAGCCGCTCGCGGTCGACGGCGGCGACGGTCAGCAGCTCGCGCGCGTCGCCGTCGCGCTCGACGTCCAGCCAGCTCGCGGGGACGCGGTTGCGGGCGAGGAAGTCGCGCAGGTCGTGCGTGTCCTTGGAGAAGCGGTGGCCGACCACGCGCACGCCGCCGGCCTCCAGCGCGGCGCCCGACTCCCACGTCGTCAGCAGGTCCTCGACGACGGGGTAGAGCTGCTCCTCCGGCGGGTCCCAGGGCTTGAGCAGGTAGTAGTCCAGCGCGACGTCGTTGATCGCCTGGATCGCGGCCTCGGTGTCGGCGTAGGCGGTCAGCAGGACCCGCTTGGCCTCGGGCACGAGCTTGCGCGCCTCGACGAGGTACTCGGTGCCCGACAGGCCCGGCATCCGCTGGTCGGCGACGAGCAGCGCCACCTGGTCGCCGCGCGTGACGAGCTCGCGCAGCAGGCCCAGCGCCTCCTCGCCGGACGTCGCGCGCACGATCCGGTAGCGCTCGCCGAAGGCGCGGCGCAGGTCACGCGCGACAGCGGCGAGCACCGCGGGCTCGTCGTCGACGGCGACGATCGCCGGGCGCCGGCGCCGCCCCTCGCCCTCGGTCTCCGGCCGCCCTGCCGTGTCGGTCGCCACGAGCCGACCGTACCGAAGCGCGCAAGCGGCGCCGTGCCGTGGACTTCGCGGACGCGCGCTGCGAGAGTCGCCCGCAGGCATGTCGGCCCGGCACCTCCCGCAGCGCGGCCGCGGGCTGCGCACGGTGGCGCTCCTCGCCGTGGCGGTGAGCGCGGCGGGCCTCTGCGTCCTGGCCGACCGCGCGAACCTGCTGCGCCCGGTCGAGCTCGCGTCCGTCGACGAGCGCTTCCGGCTGCGCGGCGCGCACGCCCCGGACGAGCCCGTCGCGGTGGTGGCGATCGACGAGGACTCGCTGCGCCGGCTGCACCAGCGCTGGCCGCTGCCGCGCGGCCGTCACGCCGATGCGATCGACGCGCTGCGGCGGGCCGGCGCGCAGGCGATCGTCTACGACGTCCAGTTCACCGAGCCCAGCGACGACCCCGCGCAGGACGACCGGCTCGTGGCCGCGGTCGACCGCGCCGACCGCGTGGTGCTCGCCACCACCGAGGTCACCACCGGCGGCGGCACGCTGGTCCTCGGCGGCGACGACGTCGTGCGCGAGGTCGGCGCGCGCACCGGGCACGGCTACGTGCGCGACGACCCCGACGGCACGCTGCGGCGCATGTCCTACAGCTTCGACGGCCTGCCGACGCTCGCGGTCGCGGCGGCCGAGGCGGCGACCGGCCGGCGCGTCGACCCCGCCCGCTTCGACGGCACCGACGCGCTGATCGACTACGCCGGGCCGCCCGGGACGGTCCCGACCTACGCCTTCGCCGACCTGCTCGACGGCGCGGTGCCGGCGGGCGCGCTGCGCGGGCGCATCGTCGTCGTCGGCGTCTCGGTGGCGAACGTCCAGGACGTGCACCTCACGCCGTTCACCAGCGACGACCTGATGCCGGGCGCCGAGGTCCAGGCCAACGCGGTGGCGACGATGCTCCGCGACCTGCCGCTGCGCACGCTGCCGCGGTGGCTCGACGCGGTGCTGGTCGCCGCGCTGGCGGCGCTGCTGCCGCTCGCCGCGCTGCGGCTGCGGCGGCCGTGGCCGATCGCCGCGGCGGGCGCGGCCGTCGCGGTGGCCTGGCTCGGGCTGGCCGTCGCGGCGTTCGCCGCCGGGCGGGTCGTGCCGGTCGCCCACCCGCTGCTCGGCCTGGTCGTCGGCGGCATGGGCACGGTCGGCGTGCTCGGCCTGCTGGCCGGCGTCGAGCGCGAGCGCGCCCGCGACGCGTTCGCCCGCTTCGTCCCGCGCGCGGTCGTCGACGACGTGCTGGCCGAGAGCGGCGGCGGCCTGCGCCTCGGCGGCGTGCGGCGCGAGGGGACGGTGCTGTTCGCCGACCTGCGCGGCTTCACGCCGTTCGCCGAGGGCCGCGACCCCGAGGACGTGCTGGCGGTGCTCAACCACTACCTCGGCGAGATGGCGGGCGCGGTGCTCGACCACGGCGGCGCGCTGATCGGCTACCTCGGCGACGGCGTGATCGCCGTCTTCGGCGCGCCGCTGCCCCAGGAGGACCACGCCGACCGCGCGCTGGCCGCCGCGCGGTCGATGGCCGGCGAGCGCCTCGCGCGCGCCAACGCGTGGCTGGCCGAACGCGGGGGCGGCCCGGGCTTCGCGATCGGCGTCGGCCTCAACAGCGGGCCGGTCATGTCGGGGACGGTCGGCTCCGCGGAGCGGATGGAGTACGCGGCCCTGGGCGACACGACGAACGTCGCCTCGCGCGTGGAGGAGCTGACCAAGGACGTGCCGCACGCGGTGCTGCTCACCGGCGCGACGCGGGCGGCGCTGCGGCGCCCGGCGGGCGACCTGGTGCTGGTGGGCGAGCGGCCGGTGCGCGGGCGGCGCGACGCGATCGAGCTCTGGACGGTGGGCGACGGGGCGGCGCCGGAGCGCGCCGCGCCGGTGGCCGAGGCGACCCGGCGAGACTAGAGTCGCGCCATGCAGTGGGCGCTCTTCGAGGGGCTGCCGGACGAGGAGGTCCGCGAGGTGCTCACCATCGCGCGGCGGCGGAGGTTCGGCCGCGGCGAGGTGGTCTTCCACCAGGACGACCCGGCCGACACGCTGCACCTCGTCGCCAAGGGCCGCTTCGCGGTGCGGGCGCTGGCGCCGCTGGGCGACGCGGTCGTGCTGACCGTGCTCGGGCCGGGCGAGTCGTTCGGGGAGCTGGCGCTCGTGAGCCCCGACGGGCGCCGCAGCGCGAAGGTCGACGCGCTCGAGCCGGCCGAGACGTTGTCCGTGCACCGGATGGACTTCGACCGGCTGCGCGCGCGCCGGCCCGAGGTCGGCGACGTGCTGGTGGGGATCCTCGCCGCCCAGGTGCGGCGGCTGAGCACGCACCTCATGGAGGCGCTCTACGTCCCGGCCGACAAGCGCGTGCGGCGCCGGCTGCTGGACATGGCGCGCCTGTACGGGGAGGCCGGCGAGCCGACCGGCGCGACCGTGCCGCTGCGCCAGGAGGAGCTCGCCGGGCTGGCGGGTACCTCGCGCGCGACGGTCAACAAGGTGCTGCGCGAGGAGGAGGAGCGCCAGGCGGTCGAGCTCGCGCGGGGGCGGACCGTCGTGCTGGACCCCGACGCGCTCGAGCGGCGCGCGCGCTAGCCCCCGCGCCCAGCGTCGCCGGCGCTCAGCGGCGACGGCGCGGCGGCTTGGCCACGTAGCGCTGCCCGGCCTGCACGCGGACCGTCCTGCGGCGGGTGAAGTCGCGCACCTCGACGACGCCGCGGCGGACCTGCGTGAGCGTCCCCGCGCACGAGTCCTGCACCAGCCAGAGCGTGCCGCGGGCGGTCGCGGCGCTGTGGCGGCCCTTGATCGAGAAGCTGCCCTTGCCGTCGCCCCAGAGGCGGCGCTTGCGCGGCGGCTTCTTCTTGCGGGCGGCCGCCGCCTTGCGCGGCGCCGGGCAGGACGCGAGGCCGACGTCCTCGACGAGGCGCAGCTCGATGATCACGCGCGCCTTGGTGCCCCGCTGGGACGGCACGAAGACGCCGTCGTAGAACACCGCCGAGTACGTGCCGCCGCGGCCGTCGTCGGCGGTGATGCGCACGCGGCCCTTGCGCGCGTCCACGCGCGCCCCGAACGGCACCGCGCGCTCGCCGGTCAGGGTGAAGCGCGTCCCGTCGGGCAGGGTCACGACCACGGTGCCCGAGACCGCGCCGGCGA
>JACRMD010000395.1 GCA_016215085.1 Solirubrobacterales bacterium
ACCTACTCCACAGGGATGCGTCTCCGCCTGGCCTACGCGCTCGCGATCGGTCTCGAGCCCGAGATCTTGATCGCGGACGAGGTCGTGGCGGAAGGCGACGCGTGCCCCGTCGGAGACCAGGACGGCGTGCGCGACCGCGTCGGCGAGCGCCGCGTCGAGCGCGTCGGCGTCGCGCCCGGCGACGCCGCCCGGCAGCCGCGGGTCGCACGAACGGCCGGCGGCCGCGGCGGCGCGCACGAGGCGCCGGGCGTCGACGGTCAGCCCGGCGGTGCGGGCGAGCAGCAGCTCGCGCAGCGACCCGGGCAGCGCGTCGCCGTCGCCGGCCGCGGCGACCAGCTCCTCGGCCAGGAACGGGTTGCCGCCGCTGCGCGCGAAGACGCGCTCGGCGAGCTCGTCCGGGGGCGCGGCGCCGAGCAGGTCGGCGAGCTGCTCGGCGACCGCGTCGCGGCCGAGCGGGCCCAGGTCCAGCCGCCGTGCCCGCGGGGCGCGGGCCAGCTCCGCGGTCCACGTGCGCAGCGCCGCGTCGCCGCTGAGCTCCTCGCCGCGGATCGCCACCGCGACCAGCAGCCGCTCGTCGCGCAGCGCGCGGACGGCGTAGGCCAGCAGGTCGCGCGTCGAGCCGTCCGCCCACTGGACGTCGTCGACCGTCAGCAGCACGGGACGTGCGGCCGCGAGGCGGCGCAGCAGCCGCACGACGAGCTCGAGCACCTGCGTGCGCTCCATCCCGGCCCCGTCGCCGGCCGGCGGCGCGACGCCCGAGACCAGCCACGCCACGCCCGCCGGGAGCCCGTCGGCCAGCGCCCGCCACGCCTCGCCGGGCAGCCGCTCGCGCACGCCGCCGAGCGCGTCGGCGACGGGCAGCAGCGGCGCCGCGCCGCCCGACAACGGGGCGGCGTGCCCGCACAGGGCCAGGAACCCCGCCGCCTCCGCGCGGACGCGCGCCTCGTCCAGCAGCCGCGACTTGCCCACCCCGGCATCGCCGGTGAGCACCAGCGCGGCGGGCTCCCCCGCGGCGGCGCCCAGCAGCGCATCGCCGAGGAGCGCGAGCTCCGGCTCGCGGCCCACCAGCACCCGGCTGCGCAGCCGCACCACGGCCCGATGCTCCCAACGCCACACGGCGCCCCGCAAGGGTGCTGGCCGCACCGCGCAGCGCCCGGGGGGCCTGGCCCCGAATGTTGAGTTCATGTTGGGGGCCTGGCCCCCGGACGCGTCGGGCCCGCTTGGGTACGGTGATCCCGTGTTGCGCTCATGTTGGGGGCCTGGCCCCCGGCGGGCGGGGGGCTACAGGCCGAGCTGCTCGCGGACGAGGCGCGTGACCTCGCCGCCGTCGGCGCGGCCCTTGGTCTCGCGCATCACGTGGCCGACGATCACGCCGATCGGCTTCATGTCGCCGCCGCGCAGGCGCTCGGCGATGTCGGGGTTGGCCTCGAGGGCGGCCGCGACGACCGGGGCCAGCTCGTCCGCTCCGCCGACGGCGCCCAGGCCCTCGGCCTCGACGATCGCCTGCGGGTCGCCGCCCTCGGCCACGAGCTTGTCGAGCACCTGCTTGGCCGCGCCCTGCGTGACCTTGCGCTCGCCGACCAGCGCCACCAGCTTGGCCAGCGCCGACGGCTCGACCTTCGACTCGGCCGGGTCGGCGTCGCCGCCGAGGCGCTGGACGAGCTCGTTGGTGACCCAGTTGGCCAGCGGCTGGGCCTCGACGCCGTTGGAAGACAGCGCGGACTCGAAGTAGTCGCCGAGCTCGGCGCGCCACGCCAGCAGGCGCGCGCTCTCGCCGTTCAACCCCAGCTCGTCCTTGAAGCGCGCCTCGCGGGCGGCGGGCAGCTCGGGCAGCGCCTCGCGGGCGCGGTCGAGCATCGCCTGGGTGATCGACACCGGCGTGAGGTCGGGCTCGGGGAAGTAGCGGTAGTCGTGCGCCTCCTCCTTGGAGCGCAGCGACGTGATCGCGCCGGTGGTCGGGTCGTAGTGCAGCGTCTCCTGCACGACCTGGCCGCCGTCGCGGAGGATCCCGATCTGGCGCTCGACCTCGGCCTTGATGCCGCGCTCGATGAACCGGAACGAGTTCATGTTCTTGAGCTCGGTCTTCGTGCCGAGCTCCTTCGTGCCGACGGGCCGGACCGAGATGTTGGCGTCGCAGCGCAGCGACCCCTCCTCCATGTTGACGTCGCTGACGCCGAGCTGGCGCAGCGTCGTGCGCAGGAGCTTGAGCCACTCCGACGCCTGTTCGGCCGAGCGCACGTCGGGCTCGGTGACGATCTCGGCCAGCGGCGTGCCGCCGCGGTTGAAGTCGACGATCGAGGCGTCCGAGGCGTGCAGCCGGCCGGAGGCGCCGACGTGGACGAGCTTGGCGGCGTCCTCCTCGAGGTGCACGCGGTGGATGCGGACGTCGCCGAGCCGGCCGCCGCGGCACAGGGGCTCGTCGTACTGGCTGATCTGGTACCCCTTCGGCAGGTCGGGGTAGAAGTAGTTCTTGCGGTGGAAGATCGAGCGCGGGGCCAGGTCGCAGCCCAGCGCCATCCCGATCATCAACCCGTAGTGGATGGCCTCGGCGTTGGCCACGGGCAGCGTCCCGGGCAGGCCGAGGCACACCGGGCAGGTGCGGGTGTTCGGCGGCTCGCCGAAGCTCAGCGCGCACCCGCAGAACATCTTCGTCCGCGTCGAGAGCTGGACGTGGATCTCCAGGCCGATGACCGGCTCGTACTCGACCGCGCTCATGCCGCGACCCTCCCCTTGCTGCCGTCGAAGCCGATGGCCTGCTCGAGCGCGTAGGCCGCCTCGAAGATGCGGTTCTCGCTGAACGCCGGGCCGGCGAGCTGGAAGCCGGTCGGCAGGTCCTCGCTCAACCCGTTGGGGATCGAGATCGCGGGGATCCCGGCCAGCGGCATCGGCACGGTGAAGTAGTCGTTGAGGTACATCGCCAGCGGGTCGTCGGTCTTGGCGCCGAGCTCGAAGGCGACCGACGGGCTCGTCGGGGTGACGACGAAGTCGACGTCGGCGAACGCGTTGTCGAAGTCCTCGGCGATCTTCGTGCGCACGCGCTGGGCGCGGCCGTAGTAGGCGTCGTAGTAGCCCGACGACAGCGCGTAGGTGCCGAGCATGATCCGGCGCTTGACCTCGGGGCCGAAGCCGTCGTGGCGGGTGCGCGTGTACATCGACAGCAGGTCGTCGGCGTCGACGCGGGCGCCGTAGCGCACGCCGTCGAAGCGGGCGAGGTTCGAGCTCGCCTCCGCCGGCGCGATCACGTAGTAGGCGCTCAGGCCGTAGTCGGCGTGCGGCAGCGGGACGCGCCGGATCGTCGCGCCGAGCGACTCGGCGAGCTTGAGCGTCTCCTCGAAGCGCGCCATCACGCCGTCCTCGACGCCCTCGCCGCTGAGCTCCGCGGGCACGCCGAGCGTGATGCCGTCCAGCCGCGTGGCGCTGGGCAGCACGATCTCCTCGGGGTGCTCGAGCGACGTCGAGTCGCGGCCGTCGCGGCCGACCATGTGCCGGTACAGCAGCGCGCTGTCGGTGACGTCGCGCGTGAGCGGGCCCGCCTGGTCCAGCGACGAGGCGAAGGCGATCATCCCGTAGCGGCTGACCGTCCCGTACGTGGGCTTGAGGCCGACGATGCCGCACAGCGCGGCGGGCTGGCGGATCGAGCCGCCCGTGTCGGTGCCCAGCGCCCACGGCGCGTAGCCGGCGGCGACCGCCGCGGCGCTGCCGCCGCTGGAGCCGCCCGGCACGCGCGTGCGGTCCCAGGGGTTGAGCACCGGCCCGTAGGCGGAGTTCTCGTTGGACGAGCCCATCGCGAACTCGTCCTGGTTGGTCTTGCCCAGCAGCGGCGCCCCGGCCTGCGCGAGCTTGCGCACGACGGTGGCGGTGTACGGCGGGCGGTAGTCCTCGAGGATCTTCGAGCCGGCCTGGCTCGGGGCGCCCTCGGTGCAGAAGAGGTCCTTGACCGCGAGCGGGACGCCGCCGAGCTCGCCGGACGCGTCCCCGTCCGCGGGCGCGGCATCGGCGACCCACACGTAGGCGTTGAGGTCGTCGGCGGCCGAGGCGGCGCGGTAGGCCTCGTAGAGGTCCTTGGGGTCGAGGTCGCCGGTGGCGACGGCGTCGGCCGCCTGCTTGGCGGTGAGGTCGAGGATGTCGCTCATGCCTGCGGGCTCGGGACCAGGAAGCCGTCGTCCTGGGTCGCGGGGGCGCTCGCGAGCGCGACCTCGCGCGGCAGCGAGGGCCGCGGCTCGTCGGGTCGCAGCGCGTTCTCGACCTCCACGACGTGGGTGGTGGCCGGCACGCCGTCGAGGTCCAGGGCGCTGATCTTCTCGATGTGGTCGAGGACCTTGGACAGCTCGGAGGACATGCGCGACACCTCGTCCTCGGAGAGCTCGAGGCGCGCCAGGCGGGCGACGTGGAGGACCTGCTCGCGGTCGATCATGCGACCGCGGAGTCTAGGAGGCCGAGCCTCCCGGCACCGGCCTGGGCGGCGGCGGCTCGTAGCGCGACTCCGGGGCGTCGGTGCGCTCGTCGGCGAGCGCCAGCCACGCCCCCGCGGGGATGCAGGCGGCGAGCACGACGCCGAGCCACGCCCACGGCTCGATGTCGACGAGCTCGTTCGGCGCGCCGATGCCGAGGCCCGGCTGCAGCAGGACGCGGCCGAGCAGGACCAGCACGATGAGGATGCCCAGGCCCGGCGTCGCCACCTGGGCGTGCCCCAGCCGGACTTCGTCAGCGGCCCGGCGGTGAACCAGTCCAGGAACAGCACGACCAGGAGGCCGACGGCGCCCACGAGCGCCAGCCACTCCCCCTTGCGCAGCAGCCGCAGGTTCATCGCCCGCGCTCCTCGCCCGCGGCGGAGGGGCGGCGGAACGCCGCGCCGGTCACGCCGGCACCTCGCGGTGGGCCATCTCGGCCGCCTGCAGCGTGTTGCGCAGCAGCATCGCGATCGTCATCGGGCCCACGCCGCCGGGCACGGGCGTGATCGCGCTCGCGACCTCGGCGACCTCGGCGAAGTCGACGTCGCCGTGCAGGCCGTCGTCGGAGCGGTTCATCCCGACGTCGATGACCACGGCCCCGGGCTTGACCCAGTCGCGCTTGACCATCCGGTCGCGGCCGACGGCGACGATCAGCACGTCGGCGCGGCGGCACACGCCCGGCAGGTCGGCGGTGCGCGAGTGGCACGTCGTCACGGTCGCGTCGGCGGCCAGCAGCAGCTGGGCCATCGGCTTGCCGAAGAGGTTCGAGCGGCCGACGACCACCGCCTCCTTGCCGCGGAGCTGGACCCCGGCCTCCTCGAGCAGCACCATCACGCCGGCGGGGGTGCACGGGCGCAGCCCCTCGCGGCCGAGCGCGAGCAGGCCCGCGCTCAGCGGCGTGAGGCCGTCGACGTCCTTGCCGGCGTCGATCAGCCCCGTGAGGTGCACCCCGTCGAGGTGGTCGGGCACCGGGAGCTGGCAGAGGATGCCGTTGACCGCGGGGTCGGCGTTCAGGCGTTCGATGAGGCCCTCGACCTCGTCGCTGGACGCGTCGGCCGGCAGCCGGTGGTCGAACGGCTCGATGCCGACCTCGCGCGAGGCCTTCTGCTTGCCGCCGACGTAGATCGCGCTCGCGGGGTCCTCGCCCACGAGGATCGTGGCGAGGCCGGGCCGGTGCCCGGTCCGCGCCGTGAAGGCCTCGACGTCGCGGGCGACGTCCTCCCGCACGCGGGCGGCGATCGCCTTGCCGTCGATGATCGTGGCTGCCACGGGCCGAACGGTATCGCTGTGCGCGGCGCCTCAGCCCGCCCCCGGGATGGGCGAGGCGTCGATCATGGTGTCGTGGAGCAGCCGGCCGCCGGGCGACACGGTCAGCCCGCCGTACGGCGCGAGCGTCGTGTCCCCGTGGGCGTCGATCGAGTAGCGGCCCAGGACCGAGTCGCGGTCCCGGGTGGCGAAGAACGCGTCGATGACCCGCTGCCGGTCGGGGCCGGCGGCGGCCACCGCGTCGAGCACGACGGCCATGGCCTCGTAGCCGAAGATCGCGTAGGGCTCGGGCGCGTGGCCCCATCGCTGGCGGAAGCGGTCGGCGAAGGCGGCGCCCGCCGCGCCGTAGTCCGCGGGCGGCAGCGCGGGGTCGGTCAGCCGCAACCGCGGCCGCAGCCCGCGCAGGGCGTGGCGGGTGAAGCGCTCCTCGGCCACGCCGTCGGAGGCGAAGACCAAGACGCCCGGCACGCGCCGGCCCACCGCGTTGAGGACCTTGGCCGCGTCGTTCTGCGTGATCCCGGCGTAGACGATCGCGTCGGCCTTCGCCGCCTTCGCGCGGCGGGCGATGCGCGCCGCGGCCGACCCGGGCCGGCGGGCGGGGGTCCGGGAGCGGCCCGCGAGCCGCAGACCCAGCGCGGCCATCCGCCGGACCACCATGGACGCCAGGCCGTGGCCGTAGACCTCGCCGTCGTCGATGACGTACGGCCGCGTGACGCCGTACGAGCGCACCCAACGCGCGAGCGCGGTCGCCTGGATGTGGTCGGCCGGCACGACGCGCCCGTACGTGCGCACGCCCGTCGGGTAGTACTTCCGCGGCTCACCGCGGTCGGCGCCCTCGGCGCGCGTGAGGCCGACGTACGTGTTGGACGGGCTCACCGTGAGGATGCCGCCCTCGTTGAGGATGGGGATGGTGATGGCCGAGGCGCCGCTGTTGAACTCGCCGAGGTACGCGATCGTCGTGGGGTCCTGCGCGGCGCGGCGGGCGTTGCGGGCCACCGCCGCCGGGTCCCACATGCCGGCGGCCGCCGTGCTGTCGTCGAGCGACAGGTAGCGGATCCGGTGCGGGCCGGCCATGCCGCCGTGCTCCTCGAGCGCGAGGCGCATGCCGCGCACGACGTCCAGCGCCTGCGGCCGGGCGTCGCCCTGCAGCGGCAGGCTCGAGTAGATCGAGAGCTCGTCCGCGCGCGCGCCGGCCGGCGCGAGGGCGAGGACGACCAGGGCCAGCAGCGCGCGACGCACGTCGCCGATCTTGCCAGCTCAGCGCTTGGTCAGCGGCGCGTACTCGGCCATGAGCTTGCGCTCCGAGCCGTCGGACGCGAAGCGCACCACGACCACGCCGCCGGGCTCGACGCCCACGACCACGCCGTCGCCGAAGGCCGCGTGCGCGACGTCGTCGCCGAGGCGGAACTCGGGCGCCCGGGCCGCCGGGGTCTGGGTCGCGGCCCAGGAGAACGGCCGCGGCCGCGCCTCGCCGCCGCTCGCGCCCGACGCGCCCGTCCCGTAGGAGCCCTCGCGCTCGACGAGGTCGGGCGGGATCTCGTTGAGGAACCGGCTGGGCAGCCCGTAGGCCCGGTTGCCGAAGACGTTGCGCTGGCGCGCGTAGGTGAGCGTGAGGCCCCGCATCGCGCGGGTCATGCCGACGTAGCAGAGCCGGCGCTCCTCCTCGAGCGAGCCCTCGTCGATCGAGCGCGAGTGCGGGAAGACGCCCTCCTCGCAGCCGATCAGGAACACGATCGGGTACTCGAGGCCCTTGGCGTTGTGCAGCGTCATGAGCGTCACGACGCCCTCGCCGTCCTTGCGCGTGTCGGCGTCGGCGACGAGCGCGACCTGCTGCAGGAAGGTGTCCAGCGGCGTGTCGTCGGCCGGGCGCGTGGTGTCGGCGTCGAACTCGCGCGCGACCTCGACGAGCTCCTGGAGGTTCTCGATGCGCCCCTGCGCCTCGATCGTCCGCTCGGCCTCCAGCGCGTCGAGGTACCCGGTCTCGTGCAGGACGGCCTCGAGCAGGTCGCCGATCGGCACGCCGTCGGCCGCCCGCTCGCGCAACCCCGACATGGTGGTCATGAACCGGTCGAACGCCCGGATCGCCGCCGTGCCCAGCCCGGGCACCGAGCCCGCGTCGGCCGCGACGTCCCACACGGTCTCCCCCATCGCCTCGCTGTGGGCGAGCACGCGTGACAGCGACGTCTGCCCGATGCCGCGCTTGGGCGAGTTGACCACGCGCGCGAAGGAGATCGCGTCGGCGGGGTTGGACAGCACCGTGAGGTACGCGATCGCGTCCTTGATCTCGGCGCGCTCGTAGAACTTCGTGCCGCCGACGACCTGGTAGGGCACCTCGGCCCGCACGAGCGCGTCCTCGAGCACCCGCGACTGCGCGTTGGTGCGGTAGAAGACCGCGATCTCGCTGAGCGAGACGCCCTCGTCGACCAGCTGCTGGACCTTGCCCAGCACGTACCGGGCCTCGGCGTGCTCGTCGTCGAGCTCGCGGACGATGACGGGGTCGCCCTCGCCGATCTGCGTCCAGAGCGTCTTGCCCATGCGGCCGCGGTTGTGGCTGATGACGCCGTTGGCCGCGTCGAGGATGGTCTGCGTGGAGCGGTAGTTCTCCTCCAACTTGACGACGCGGGCGTCCGGGAAGTCGTCGCGGAAGTTGAGGATGTTGGTGACGTCCGCCCCGCGGAAGGCGTAGATCGAGTTGTGGGTGAGGATGCCCTCGGCGACGAAGTTGTGCGTGTGCTCGACGTCGAGGTCGTAGACGGGAGCGTCGAGCGTCACGGGACGGACCGACTCGACCACGTCCCAGCCGTCCTCGGTGAAGACCACCATGCCGGGGCGGACTCCCGACGCACAGGTGAACGGCAGCGAGAACCCGCCGTTGACCCGGCGGTCGTCCCGGCCAAGGCGAGCGACGCTTCGCACGGTGACATCCATCGCGTCGGCGATGCGGTCGGCGAGGTCCAGCAGCGCGCCTGCGTCGGCCATGCAGGTCTCGAACCTCCAGCCCACCGAGCCCCGCTTGGCCGGCCGCACCGACAGGCCGAGCGCCTCGAGCGTGCGCCGCCCCTCGTCGTCGCGGCCGCTCAGCGAGATGCGGTGCATCGGCGTGCGGCCGCGCCGGTCGCCGCACAGCGTCAGCGTCAGCACGCGGCGCCGGCCGGCGTGGCTCTGCTGCTGGTGGTGCGGACGGTACGGGCTCAGGCCCTCGTCCTCGAGGAGCGCGACCGCCCCGGCCTCGGAGTCGACGCCGTCGAACACGCGGTCGATCAGGGCCTGGTCGCCCACGACCGTCGCCCCCGCGGCGCCCCGCCGCGCGACGAACGGGAGTGTCGGAAGCCCGTAGCGGAGGGACAGCAGCGCCTCGTCGACGCGCGCCTCGGCCTCCGACGGATGCGTCGAGACGACCCACGCCGCGTCGGCGCCCTCGGTCACCGCCCGCGCCGTGAAGCCCATCAGCGGCCGGCGCTGGCCGCGCACGTAGGTCCCCGACGTGCCCACGCGGCAGCCCCGCCCCCGCTTCCAGCCCTCGACGAGGCACTGGTCGTCGTCGCCGACCACCGTGAGGTTGCGGTGCTCGCCGGCGATGAGCTGCAGGAGCCGGTACTGGACGTGGTTGGTGTCCTGGTACTCGTCGACGAGCACGTGGCGGAACGTCGCGCCGTAGCGGGCGCGGACCTCCGGGAACAGCTCCATGACGTTGACCGTGCGGACGAGCAGGTCGTCGAAGTCCATCGCGTTCATGCGGTGGAGCTGCTGCTCGTAGAGCCCGTAGGCGTCGGCGACCGTCTGCTCGAAGTAGGAGCCGACGAGCTGGCGGTAGGCCGCCGCGTCGCGCAGCTTGTTCTTCGCGTCGGAGATCTGGTGGTGGACGGCGGCCGGCGTGAAGCGCTTGGGGTCGACGCCCAGCTCGTCGAGGCAGCGCTTGGTCAGCCGCCGCGCGTCGGACTGGTCGTAGATCGTGAACTGGCGGGTGTAGCCGAGGCGCGGCGCCTCGGAGCGCAGGATGCGCGCGCAGGCGCTGTGGAAGGTCGAGACCCACATCGCGCGCGTGGAGTGGCCGAGCAGCAGCCCGACGCGCTCGCGCATCTCGCCCGCGGCCTTGTTGGTGAACGTGATCGCCAGGATCTCGCCCGCCCGCGCGCGGCCCGTGTGGACGAGGTAGGCCATGCGGTGCGTGAGCACCCGCGTCTTGCCCGAGCCGGCGCCCGCGAGGATCAGGAGCGGGCCGTCGCCGTGGGTGACCGCCTCGCGCTGGGGGTCGTTGAGCCCCTCGAGGAGGTCGGCGACGCGCTGGTCGGCGGCGGTGTCGGATCCGGGCGGCACGGGTCACGCAGGATAGGCGCGCGGTCGGCGGGCAGCAGGTCGTCGCACTTGCATCACGGCGTCGCAACCTAGGCGCGACCTTGCACGGCTTCGGAATGCATAGGTCCTCCAAGTGGAGTCGCACCGTGATCTGGTGTCGATGCCGATGGGAAGCCTTCGCGCCGCATGTGGGGGGTACGCCGATCCGGCGCGGCGCTGGTCGCCTGCGCGTTCCTGCTGCCGTGCGCCGAGGCCGGGGCCTCGAGCTGCGCGAAGGCCACCGCCGCCGCGGGGCGGCTCGGGCCCGTCGCCACGGCCCGCTCGCTGGGCTGCCTGCTGGCGGCCGAGCGGGCCCGGCGCGGCCTCGGCGCGCTGCGCGAGCACCGGTGCCTGCGCCGCGCCGCGACCGGCCACTCCCGCGCGATGGTCCGCCGCCGGCAGTTCGCGCACGGCGACGTCGGCCGACGCGTGCGCCGC
>JACRMD010000396.1 GCA_016215085.1 Solirubrobacterales bacterium
CGCGTGCTCCTTGCCGGCGCCCTCGCCCTGCGTCGCGGGGGCCTGGCCCCCGACCGTCGCGGGCTGCGCCGCGGGGGCCTGGCCCCCAACATTCGCGGCCGTGGCGGGCTGATCTGCAACGACTTCGCCACCCTGCGCGGGGGCCTGGCCCCCAACGATCGGCGCCTGGTCGCCCTCGGGCGCCGCGGGGGCCTGGCCCTCCGGGGCGGCCGGCTGCGGGGCCGGGGTGACGACGGGCGCGACGACGGCCTCGGCGGCCGCCTCGGCCGCGGCCTGCAGGTCGGCCGGCGCGTCGGCGGGCTGGTCCTGCGGCTGCGTCGCCGGGATCTGGGTCTGGCCTTCCGCAGGTGCGGTCCGGGCCGTGGTCTGGTCGAGCAGGGCGGCGAAGTCGCCGGGGCTCGCTGCCCCGGGCGGTCCGCCCCGCGACGGCCCCTCGGGCCGTCCGGGCGTGGGGGTGATGGGTGGGGTTCGCATCAGACGGTCGAGTAGTTGAGGCCGGTGCTCGGGGTCACGGGCGGGGTCGGCAGCGGCTGCGCCGTGGTGGCGCCGCGGTACTGCGCGGCGAACGCCAGGACCTTCTGGACGTAGTTCTGCGTCTCGGCGTACGGCGGGACGCCGCCGAAGCGCTGCACCGCGCCGGGGCCGGCGTTGTAGGCGGCCAGCGCCTTGGCCGGGTCGCCGCCGAAGCGGTCGAGCTGCTGGCGCAGGTAGCGCGCGCCGCCGTCGATCGCCTGGGCGGGATCGGTCGCGTCGGTCACGCCGAGGCCCGCGGCGGTCGCGGGCATGAGCTGGGTCAGGCCGGTCGCGCCGGCCGACGAGCGCGCGGTGGGGTCGAACCCCGACTCCTGGCGGATCAAGCCCTTCAGGAGCGCGGGATCGACCCCGTACCGCGTGGCTGCCGCGTCGATCTCGGCTCCGAACGGGACGTCGCCGCCGGCGGCCGTGGCGGCCTGCGCGGTGGCGGAGGGGGTCTGCGCGGTCTGGAGGACCTGCGCGAAGTTCTGGGTGGGCTGCGCCGCGCCGCGGTTGACGGCGTGCAGCAGCGCGTCGATCTCGGCGACGCGGGTGCCGATGGACTCGACGCTCACGACGTCGCCCCCTGCCGGGACCGTCGCCCGTTGGTGAGGGCCACGCAGGGCCTCATGCGGCGGCCCTCCGGACGTGGGTGCGCAGCGCGATCTCGTCGAGGTCCATCGCCTCGCGGCGGTTGGCCTCGCGGCGATGGGCCTCGCGCTGGCGCTGCTTGAGGCGCTCGAGCACCTCGCGGCGGCGGCTGGCGTCGGTCAGCGACGACCGGCTGGCCTCCAGCCGGGCGTCCAGGCCCTGCAGGTTCAGCGCCGCGTCGGCGCGCGTGCGCTCGAGGCGCTCGACCCACGCCTGGCGGGCCAGCAGCGCGGCCGCGGTGACCGGCGCGTCCTCGACGGGCTGGGCCCCGGTCCGCGCGTCCTGCAGCCGCTCCTCGGCGGCGCGCAGCATCGCCTCACCACGCAGGCGCTGGTTGAGGTCGGCGGCGAACTGCTCCTTCGCACGCTCCTCGTCGTGCGCCCGCAGCTCGCGGACGCGCTCGAGACCGAAGCGGAAGGGGGGCTCCATCACGCCGGGTGGTCGGACGGCTAGCACCGGCGTTGAGGCGACTGGACGTCTGTCGGACCGGTGGTCCGCGCCTAGACTCGCGCGGCATGGACGAACGCGGCCCGAGCTCGCTGGAGACCTGGGACGAGCTGTTCGGCGAGTTCTACCTGCGCATCCACGCGCGCAGCGCCCCGCCGGAGGGCGCGCGCGACCAGGCGTTGGCGGCGGCGCGGCTGGGCGGCGGCGCGCCGGGCGCCGACGTGCTCGACGTCCCGTGCGGCTTCGGCCGCCACCCGGTGCCGCTCGCGCGCGAGGGGTTCCGCGTCGTCGGCGTCGACCGCTCGGCCACGCTGCTGGAGGAGGCGCGCGCCCGCGCGGGCGACGGGCCCGTCCCCGAGCTCGTCCAGGCCGACGCGCGTGCTGCGCCCGGGCGGACGCCTCGTCCTCGAGCTCATGCACCGCGACCTGCTCGTCCACGACTTCGGCGAGCGCGACTGGCGACTGGTCGGCGAGGGCCGCCTGCTGCTGGACCAGCGGACCTTCGACCCGGCGACCGGCGTCGCCCAGACGACGCAGACGCTCATCGACGGCGCCGGCGCGCGCGACTCGCGCTCGTTCTCGGTCCGCGTCTACACGGCGACCGAGTTGGTGGCCATGCTCCTGCGCTCCGGCTTCGCCGAGGCCAAGTGCTACGGCGACCTGTCCGGCGCGCCCTTCGCGGTCGACACGCGCCTGGTCGTCGTGGCGCGGCGCGACTAGCCCGGCAGGCCGTGCCGCGCGACGACGCGGTCGTAGTTGCGGCGCAGCAGCGCGATCACGTCGCGGACGTCGTCCTCGCCGCGGATGTCGCGGGCCGCCCAGCCCTTCTTGCCCGGGAAGACCGGGTGGTAGGTGATCCGGCCGGCGTCGAAGAGCTCCTGCCAGACGTCCTTGGGGAAGCCCAGGTGCGCGACGCGGTCGCCGTGCAGGTGGCCGATCTCGCGGCGGCCCACGCGGAAGGACCACTCGCCGCGCGACCCCTCGGCGGCGGTGACCCCGGGCCATGCGGTGACCTCGTCGGTGATGCGGCGGCTGGGCGAGGCGGTGGAGACGGTCATGGCCACCATGGTGCGCGCATGGTCGCCGGAGCGCCATCGGGCATGGGTCCTAGGACCGCGCCGAGGTGCGTACTTTTGGCGCCCTCCGTGCGGCAACCTGCCGATGTGCCGCGCCCGGCGCGGCGGGACGGTGGGCGCAAAGAAGGAGGTGATGCGACGTGGCGACTGCCTCGCATGATCCGTCCGAGCCGTTCCGCGCCAGGCGCGAGTGGCCGGCCCGGGTGCTGGTGGACGAGATGTGGGCCGCGCTGGCCATCGCGTCGATGTGGATCGCCGTCCTGTTCACCGCGGTGTTCGGCCCCGACATGGTCTTCACCAGCGGCTCCGGGGCGAGCACGACCACCATCCCGTCCGCGGTCGTGGTGGCGTTCTTCGCCTGGCTGGGCACGCGCGCCCTGGCCCGCCCGGCGTTCGGGCGACGCGAGCGGGAGGACTGACTAGGCGGCCGCGACCGCGGCGGGCTCCGCGGCCGGTGCGGCGACGCGCCGCGCCAGCACGACCGTGCCGCCGTCGCCGGGCGTCAGCGTGATCATCCGCCGCCGGGGGCGGCGCACGGGTCCCGCGGGCCCGACGGTGAAGCGCGCCGTCGCCGCGCGCAGGACCACGCGCATCTCCTGCACCGCGAAGCTCGCGCCGAGGCAGCGGCGCCGGCCTCCGCCGAAGGGCAGCCACGTGTACGTGCCGGGCTTGGCGTCCAGGAACCGCTCGGGCCGGAAGGCGTAGGGGTCGGGGTAGATCGCCGGGTCGTGGTGGACCAGCTGTGCGCCGGCGATGAGCGTGACGCCCTCCGGGTAGGTCCAACCGCCGATCTCGACCGGGCGCATCGTGAGCCGCGGCTCGGGGTTGGGCAGCACCGGGCGGCGGCGCAGTACCTCGTTGACCGTGGCCTACAGGTA
>JACRMD010000397.1 GCA_016215085.1 Solirubrobacterales bacterium
ACCTCGTCGGCGCCGTCGTCGTAGGGCGCCGGCGCCTCCGGGCCCTCGGCCGCCAGCCGCAGCGCCGCGCGGCGCAGCCGCCCGAGCCGGCGCGCCAGGCCGGTGGACAGCGCGAGGCCGAGCAGCAGCGCGACGCCGAGGCCGACGACGGCCGCCACCACGAACGCGTCGCGCACCGCGTCGACCGCCCGGCGCGCGCCGGTGTCGGACTTGCGCAGCGCCAGGAACCATGGCGGCCCCTTGCGGCCGCGCGGCCGCAGCGGGACGACCAGCCGCTCGCCCTCGCCGCTGGAGCTGCTGACCACCCGGTCGCCGACGATCGAGGCGTACACGTCGTTCAGCCCGTCCGGCGTCGTGCCGGTGTCGTAGCGCCGCGTGGGCACCTGGTCGAGGACGACGACGCGCGCGCCGGTGCGCGTGGCCAGGGTCGAGGCGGTGGTGAGCACCTCGTTGGTGACGCTCGCCGGCGGCTGGGGCGTGCGCAGCGCGCGCTCGAGCGCGGGCCGCGTGGCCAGGGCGGTGTTGTACAGCGCGTCGCGGTCCTGCTCGCGCAGGCGGTCCTGGAGCGGAGAGAGCAGCGCCAGGGCGGCCGCGACGAGCGTCACGGCGCTCGTGAGCAGGAGCGCGAGGAGGATCCGGGAGCTCAGGCCGAGCCGGCTCACCGGTCCCGGAAGCGGTAGCCCGCCCCGCGCACGGTGAGGATGAGCTTCGGCTCCTCCGGGCGCTCCTCGAGCTTCTCGCGCAGGTGGCGGATGTGGACGTCGATCGCGCGCGGGTCGCGGTAGGCGCTGTCGCCCCAGATCGCGCGCAGCAGCTCCTGGCGGTTGAACAGCCGGCCCGGCTTGTCCATCAGGCACTGCAGCAGCTCGAACTCCGCGAAGGTCAGCCGCACCGCGCGGCCGTCGACCGACACCTCGCGCTGGCGCTGGTCGAGCACGACCGGCCCGACCTCGATCAGGCCGTCGTCGAGCAGGTGGCCGCGGGCGCGGCGCAGCACCGCGCGGATGCGCGAGCGCAGCTCGGCCAGCCCGAACGGCTTGGTGACGTAGTCGTCGGCGCCGGCCTCCAGGCCCTGGACGGCGTCGGCCTCGGAGTCCAGCGCGGTGAGCATGATCACCGGCGTGACGTTGCGCCGCGCGCGCAGCGCCCGCGCCACGTCGTAGCCCGTGGGCCCCGGCCCGAGCGCGACGTCGAGCAGGATGACGTCGAACTGCCCGCGGCCGACCTCCTCCAGCGCGGCGTGGCCGTCGGCGACCGCCGTGATCCGGTGGCCCTCGCGCTCGAAGGAGCGCGTGAGCATGTCGCGCAGGGGCGCGTCGTCGTCGACCACGAGGATGTCGAGCGCGGAGCCCGGGGGCATCGGCCCGGAGGCTACGACGTGGCGGCCGTGCGCGCCGCCCGGCGCGCGGCGGCGGCGCGGCGCAGCTGCTCGTGCTCGACCTGGCGCTTGAGCTGCTGCAGGGACCGCCGCAGGTGGCCGCGGACGGTCGGGGCGGCGACCTGCTCGGCCAGCCAGCCGAAGAGGCCCGACCCGGCGACGCCGTAGCTCATGCGCAGCTCGACGTGGGTGCGCGGCGCGTGCTCGAGCGAGCGGTCGCGCAGCCGCCAGCGCGCCCGCTGGTCGATGCCCTGCACCGAGGTCCACGCGAGGTCGCGGTGCTCGTCGCACTCGACGACCTCGACCAGGCCGCCGATCTCCGCCGACCCGACGCGCATGAGCATCCGGTAGCGCGCGCCGAGGCCGCGCGGCTGGTCGCCGGCCACCTCGAACCGCGTCACGCCCGACATGAAGTGCAGGTAGTGGCCCGGGTCGCTGACGAAGTCCCACACCGCGTCGGGCGGTGCCGAGATGTCGATGGTCGCGCCGACCCTCATCCGACCAGGGGCAGGCGCCGCTCGGCGGCCAGCGCGTCGAGGGTCTCCTGCATCAACCGCATGACGTGGTCGTGGACCTCGTCGACGTCGGGGTCGGCGCCGAACTCGCGGCGCAGGTCGATCGGCGGCAGCACCTCGACGGTGATCTTCGCCGGCAGCGGGACGTGGCCGAGCATGTCGCCGACGTTGAGCCCCCACGGCGGCGCGAGCGAGATCGGCAGCACCTTCAGCCGGAAGAGCTTGTCGAGCAGCAGCGCCTTGCTCAGCCACTCGCCGCGCGAGAGGAACAGCGCCGTCTCCTGGCCGCCGATGGCGACGACCGGGACGATCGGCACGCCCTGGTCCAGCGCGAGCCGCACGTAGCCCTTGCGGCCGCCGAAGTCCACGCGCCCGCCCTGCCACGACGGCCGGTGGACCTCCCAGTCCCCGCCCGGGTAGACGAGCACGGCGGCGCCGGCCTCCAGCGCCTTGCGCGCGTTGTCGTGCGACGCCGCGACCGTCCCGTACTTGCGCAGGAAGCCGAGCAGCGGCATCGACAGCACCAGGTTGTGGGCGAGCTGGTGGAAGCGGCGCTCGACCCCGAAGTACGCGCTGAACGCGAGCGTGAAGACGTGGGTGTCGGGCGTGAGGTTGCCGCCGGAGTGGTTGCCGACCAGCAGCACCGGCCCGTCCTCGGGGATGTTGCCCAGGCCGCGGACCTCGCCGCGGAAGTACAGGCTGGCCAGCAGCCACAGCCGCGGCAGCGACTCGCGGATGTAGTCGGGGTCGCGCTCGTCGAGGTCGGCCTCGGGCACGCGCGACTGCACGACCCCGGCGACCGCGCGGATCGCGCGCTCGAGCAGGGGCCGTCCGGCCTCCCGCTGGTCGTCGCGGGGGGTGGCGAACGCGTCCAGCCCGTCCTTGTGGTGGCCGTTGCGGGACGCGTGGGCCGCCGTCTCGGAGCCAGCCATGGCTCGAAGCGTAGTCAGGCGGCGCGCACGAAGCGCCGAGAGCCCATCGCCTCGACCCGCGCGAAGAACCGCCGCAGGACGCCGTGGGTCTGCTCGGCCTTCTCCACCTGGGGCACGTGGCCGCAGTTGTCGACCACCAGCTGCTCGGCCGACGGCAGCCACTGCTCCACGTGACGGGCGAAGCCCGGAGGGATCAGCCGGTCGTGCGTGCCCCAGACGAACAGGGCCGGCGGCTCGAGCTCGCCCAGCCGCGGGTAGAAGCCGCTGCGGCCGAAGGGCTTGTCCAGGTAGATGTTGCGCGCGGAGGACAGGAAGGCCAGGCGCGCGGCCGGCGATCCGTAGATGCGGCGGAACTCGTCGACGACCACGTCGGCCACGCTGGGGTCCAGCGCGTCGGGGTCGGCGAACATGCTCCACAGCTGCCCGGAGACGCGGGCGCGGCTGAAGCCGTGGGGCAGCAGGCCCAGCTCGGGGCGCAGGACGCGCACGAGCGGGTGGAAGTCGCGCTTGACGAAGGCCACCGCGGGCGCCAGCAGCCCGAGGCCGCCGACGCGCTCGGGCCACCGCAGGCCGACCTCGATCGCCACCCGGCCGCCCATCGAGTTGCCGACGAGGTGCGCGCGGTCGATGTCCAGCGCGTCCATGACGCACACGACCGTGTCGGCGAACCAGCGCGCGTTGTAGGGCGCCAGCGCCGGCTTGGACGAGCCGCCGAAGCCGGGCAGGTCGATCGCGTGGACGCGGTAGCCGTCGCGCGCCAGCGCCGCCGCCGTGTCGAAGAACGACGTCTTGGCCGCGCCGAGCCCGTGGAGCAGGAGGACGTCGCGGCCCTCGCCGAGCGTGAGCGTCGAGACCTCGCGGCCCGGCAGCTCCACGTGGTGGACCTTCAGCAGCGGGTCGCGGCCGTTGGGCAGGCGGAAGAGCCCCTCGAAGCCGACGGCCACGTCCATGTCCCCGCGTGCGTAGAGCAGGCGCTCGCGGAAGGCCTCCAGGCCGTTGATCTCGCCGGCCCGGAGCGCCAGCCAGGTCGCCGCGTCGGTGCCGATGACGACGTCGGGCGTGCGACGGCTGATGCCCTTGCGCACGCGCGCCACGTGCTCGGTGCAGCGGACCTCGAACGTGTGCCCGAGATCGCCCAGGCGCACGTGGTAGGTCGCGTCGAACCCCTTGCGCGCGCCGAGGTAGCGCTCGGGCAGCGTGCGGAAGGCGTCTTCGACCAGCTCGAGCCGGTCGGCGTGGGGGACCCGGGACCGCAAGGCGGGAACAGTAGATGGTCTGACGGACTGTCAGGGTCCCTCGTTCGGACCGTTGCCCGGAGGATGCGGGTTGGTTCGTATGCTCCGGCGGTGCGCGACGTCCGCCTGCATGACACCCGGACCGGCCAGGTGCGACCGCTGGAGCCCCGCGAGCCCGGCAGGGTCGGCATCTACGCGTGCGGGCCGACGGTCTACAACCGCATCCACGTCGGCAACGCGCGCCCGTACGTGGTCTTCACCTGGCTGAAGCGCTTCCTGGCGCACGAGGGCTACGACGCGACGTTCGTCGCGAACATCACCGACGTCAACGACAAGATCTACGACGCCGCGCGCGAGCGGGGCGTCCCGTCCGAGCAGCTCGCGCGCGAGATGGCCGACCACTACCGCTCCGACACCGACGCGCTGGGCCTCGGCCGCCCCGACCACGAGCCGCTGGCCTCGGAGACGATGGACGGCATCGTCGACCTGATCCAGGCGCTCATCGACCGCGGCGCGGCCTACGCCGTGGAGGGCGACGTCTACTTCCGCGTGCGGGCCGACGAGCACTACGGCGAGCTCTCGCACCGCGACATCGAGCAGATGGACCAGGGCGAGGGCGTCGAAGGTGCGAACCTGAAGGAGGACCCGCTGGACTTCGCGCTGTGGAAGGCGCAGAAGGAGGGCGAGGACACCGCCTGGGACGCCCCGTGGGGCCGCGGCCGGCCGGGCTGGCACATCGAGTGCTCGGCGATGGCCGAGCGGCTGCTGGGCGTGGGCTTCGAGGTCCACGGCGGCGGCAGCGACCTCGTCTTCCCCCACCACGAGAACGAGGCCGCCCAGACGCGGCTGGGCCGCGGGCAGGAGCTCGCGCGGATCTGGATGCACAACGGCATGCTCGAGATGCGCGGCGAGAAGATGGCCAAGTCGGTGGGCAACATCGCCGGCCTGCCCGACGTCCTGGAGGAGTGGGGGCGCGACACCGTGCTGGCCTTCTTCGCCGCCGGCCACTACCGCCAGCCGATCGTCTTCTCGCCCGAGACGCTCACCGACGCGCGCAACCGCGTGAAGGGCTGGCGCGAGCTGGGGCGCCGGCTGCGGCCCGGGCCCTCGCCCGCCGACCTGGCGCCGGTCAAGGAGCGCTTCTTCGCCGCGCTGGCCGACGACTTCAACACGCCCGTGGCGCTCGCCGCGGTGGCCGAGTGGGTCCGCGAGGCCAACCGCCGCGACGGCGAGGTGGGCCGCGACGACCTGGTCGAGATGCTCTCCGTCTTCGGGCTCGAGAACGTGCTCGAGGCCGACGCCGGCGAGGGCCCCGACGACGCCGCGCTCGACCTGCTGCGCCGGCGCCAGGAGGCCCGCGCCGCCAAGGACTTCGCGGCCGCCGACGCGCTGCGCGACGAGCTGCGGGCCTCCGGCTGGGAGGTCCGCGACGGGCCCCAGGGCGCCGAGCTCGTCCCCGCGGGCTAGTGGGCGAGTGCCGCGTGCCCGGGCGCCAGGTCCTCTACGGGCGCAACCCCGTCCACGAGGCGCTGCGCGCCGGCCGCCGCCGCGTGCACCGCGTGTGGGCGACCAAGGGCGCCGCCCGCGAGCCGTGGCTGGAGGGCGTGCGCGTCGAGGTCGTGCCGCCGCCGGAGGTCGCCGAGCGGGCCGGCAGCGAGAGCCATCAGGGCATCGCCGCGGAGGTCGACCCCTACACCTACGCGCGCGAGGAGGACCTGCTCGCCGCGGAGCGCCCGCTGGTCGTCGTCCTCGACGAGGTCCAGGACGTGCAGAACCTCGGCGCGATCGCGCGCACGGCCGAGTGCGCGGGCGCGACCGGGCTGGTGATCCCGCGCCACCGCAGCGCCGAGGTCACCCCGGCGGCGGCCAAGGCCTCGGCCGGCGCGGTCGAGCACCTGCCGATCGCGCAGGTCCGCAACGTCACCGACTTCCTGCTGGCGGCCAAGGAGGCCGCCTGCTGGGCCTACGGCGCCGCGGCCGACGGCGTCCCGTACGACCAGGTCGACTACGCCGGCGGCGTCGTGCTCGTCCTCGGCGCCGAGGGCCGCGGGCTCCGCCCGCGCGTTCGCGGCGCCTGCGACCAGCTCGTGGCGCTGCCGCTGCGCGGGCGGATGGAGTCGCTCAACGTGTCCGCGGCGGCGGCCGCGCTGCTCTACGGCATCACCCGCGGCTGAGCGCCAACGCGCCAACTCCGCGGCCGTGTCGAAATCGCCCGTCCTCGTTCGTGGCGGAGGTGAACGCCCACCACGACCACCAAGGAGACCACCATGGGCAAGCTCACCGTCACCTGCTTCATCACCCTCGACAACGTCGTCGAGGACCCGCACCTCTGGTCGATGGACTTCCAGAGCGAGGACACCGGCGCCTACAACGACCGCGTGCTGCAGGAGGCCGACGCGATGCTGCTCGGCCGCGTCACCTACGAGGGCTTCGCCGCCGCCTGGCCGTCGCGCTCGGGCGACCCGTTCTCGGACAAGTTCAACGCGATGCCCAAGCACGTCGTGACCGCGACGCTGCGGCAGGCCGACTGGAACAACTCGCACATCGTCGACGCCGACGTGGCCGAGCGGGTGCGCGAGCTCAAGCAGGACCAGAACCTGCTCGTGTGGGGCAGCCCGTCGCTGGTCGGCTTCCTGCTCGACGAGGGCCTGGTCGACGAGCTCGAGCTGCTCGTCTCGCCGATCGTCCGCCGCGAGGGCATCGAGCTCTTCGACAAGGCGACCCGCCGCCACGACCTGCGCGTGATGGAGTCGACCCCGCTGAGCGGCGGGATGCTCGCCGTGCGCCTGGCGGCCGCCGCGTAGCGACGCCGCCCCGCGCCGCCGCGGGCGACCCTCCCGCGGCGGCGTAGGATCGGCGTCATGCGCTTCATGTTGCTCGTGCACTCCCCGGTCGGCGGCAAGGGCCCGTCGCTCGAGGTCGTCCAGGCGATGAACAAGTTCAACGAGGAGCTCCTGGAGTCCGGCGCCCTGCTGGCGGCCGACGGCCTGCACTCGCCGGCCGCGATGACGCCGGTGCGCTTCGCCGGCGGCGAGCGGCCGACCGTCACCGACGGCCCGTTCACCGAGGCCAAGGAGCTCGTCGGGGGCTACTGGATCATCCAGGCCGCCTCCAAGGAGGAGGCCGTCGCGTGGGCCGAGCGCGCGCCGATCCCGGAGGGCACGATCGAGGTGCGCCAGATCGCCGAGGCCGCCGACTACCCCGAGGAGATCGCGGAGGCCGCGAAGCTCTCGTCCACGCCGCCCGAGCAGACCGTCGCGGACTGACGCGCCCGTGGCCGCCCGCGCCACGCCCGAGGAGATCGGGGCGATCTGGCGGACCGAGTCGGCCCGCGTCATCGCGACGCTGGCCCGCGCGGTCGGCGACGTCGGCCTGGCCGAGGACCTCGCGCAGGACGCCGTCGTGGCCGCGCTGGAGCGCTGGCCGCGGACGGGCGTCCCGCCGAACCCCGGGGGCTGGCTCACCGTCACCGCCAAGCACCGCGCCATCGACCTCATGCGCCGCAGCCGCACCCTCCAGGACAAGGTGGCCCAGCTCGCCCGCGAGCTCGAGACCACGGCGCCGCCCGACGTCGAGGCCGAGCTCGACGACGAGATCGGCGACGACGTCCTGAGCCTCGTCTTCACCTGCTGCCACCCGGTGCTGTCGCTCGAGGCCCGCGCCGCGCTGACGCTGCGGATGCTGGGCGGGCTGACGACGGCGGAGATCGCCCGCGCCTACCTCGTCCCCGAGGCGACGCTCGGCCAGCGGATCTCGCGCGCCAAGCGCACGCTCGCCGACGCGCACGTGCCGTTCGAGGTGCCGTCGGGCGACGAGCTGCGCCCGCGGCTGGCGGCGGTGCTCGAGGTCGTCTACCTCGTGTTCAACGAGGGCTACGCCGCGACGGCGGGCGAGGACTGGGTCCGCGCCGACCTGCTCGAGGAGGCGCTGCGGCTCGGGCGGCTGCTGGCCGGCCTGCTCCCGGACGAGCCCGAGGTCCACGGCCTGCTGGCGCTGATGGAGCTGCAGGCCTCGCGCCGCGCGGCCCGCACCGGCCCCGGCGGCGAGCCGGTGCTGCTCGCCGACCAGGACCGCACGCGCTGGGACGGCGCGCA
>JACRMD010000147.1 GCA_016215085.1 Solirubrobacterales bacterium
CACCGCCGGAGTTCTACCGGGTGGCAGCGCTCCTCAGGCCGGGACGGGCGCGGGCTGCGGCTCGGCGGGCGGCGGCTCGCCGGGCGCCGGCGGCGGGACGACGACGTGCTCGGGACCGACCTGCGGGAGCCACTGCAGCCACCGCGGCAGGTACCAGTTCCAGTCCCCGAGCAGCTTCATCGAGGCGGGCAGGAGCACGCCGCGGACGACCGTCGCGTCGATCAGCACGGCGGCGGCCAGCCCCAGCCCGAGCTCCTTGAAGTCCAGGAAGCTCAGTGTCACGAAGACCGAGAACACGCCGACCATGACGGCGGCGGCGCTGGTCACCGTGCCGGCGGTCGTCGAGATCCCCTCCTGCACCGCCAGGTCGGAGGGCATCCCGCGGTCGTGGAGCTCCCGGACCCGCGACAGGATGAACACGTGGTAGTCCATCGAGAGCCCGAAGAGGACCACGAACAGGAACAGCGGCAGCCAGTTCGCCACCCCGCCGTTGGCGGTGAAGCCCAGCAGCGCCTCGCCGCGGCCCTGCTGGAAGACCAGCACGAGCACGCCGTAGGCCGCGCCGACCGACAGCAGGTTGAGGACGATCGCCTTGATCGGGATCACGATCGAGCGGAAGGTGACGAGCATCAGCAGGAACGCCAGGCCGAAGACGAACGCGAAGATCAACGGCAGCCGGCTGTTGAGCTGGCTCGCCGAGTCACGGGACATCGCCGCGTCGCCGCTGACGTTCACCGTCGCGCCGTCGACCCGCCCGACCGTGGCCGGGATGATCTCGCCGCGCAGCTCGTCGAGGGCGCCGCTCGACGCCGCGTCCGTGCCGGTGCCCTTCGTCGGCACCGTGACCTTGGCCACCGTGCCGTCGCGGGCGACCTCGACCTCGCTACCGGGCAGGAACCGGTCCGAGCGGGCGACCGCGGCGCGGAGGCGGCCGATGCCGGCGGCGACCGCGCCGGAGCGCACGTCGTCGGCCTCGACCACGACCTGCGCGATCACGCCCTCGGTCGGGAAGACCGCCCGGACGTCGTTGTAGGTCCTGATCACCGGGAGGTCCTGCGGCAGCTGGTGGATGTCGCTGGTGACGCTCTTCAGCTGCAGCGCCGGCACCGCCAGCGCCACGAGCAGGCCGCCCGCGAGGACGAGCGCCAACGCCGGGCGGCGCATCACGCGAGCGGTCACCGCGGTCCAGAACCGCGACCGGCCGGCGGGACGCCGCCGGCCCAGCAGCGGGATGCGGCCCTTCTCGACCCGGTCGCCGAGCCAGGAGAGCATCGCGGGCAGCACGGTCAGCGACGCGAACATCGCGATGGCCACCACCGCGATCGTGCCCTCGGCGAACGAGATGAACGCCTTGTCGCCGCTGATCAGCATGCCCGCCATCGCGACGATCACGGTGGCGCCCGAGATGAGCACGGCGCGCCCGGACGTGGCGGCCGCCGCCTCCAGCGCGGCGCCCTCGCTGCGCCCCGCGGCGCGCTCCTCGCGCTCGCGCCGCAGGTAGAAGAGCGAGTAGTCGACGCCGACGGCCAGGCCGATCAGGAGGATGACCGCGGCGAGGTTGCCGTCGATCGGCAGCCACCCGCTGGGGATCGCGACGACCCCGAGGGCGGCGATCACCGAGGTGATGCCGATCAGCAGCGGCAGCCCGGCGGCGACGAGCGTGCCGAAGGTCAGGAGGAGGATGATCATCGTGACCGGCAGCGAGAGCGCCCCCGCCTTCTGGAGGTCGTCGCCGATCACCGCCTGGACCGCCTTGTTGGTGCTGGCCCCGCCGATCTGTTCGATCTGCAGGGCCGGGTGGCCGGCCCGTGCCGCGGGGACCGCCGCGAGCGTCGGGTCGACGCGGTCCTTGGCCTC
>JACRMD010000148.1:0-597 GCA_016215085.1 Solirubrobacterales bacterium
GGAGGCGACCGCTGCGGCGTTGCGGAACGGCTGGTTCCACACCGGCGACCAGATGCTCGTCGACGAGCACGGGGACTACGTCTTCCTGGACCGGACCAAGGACGCGATCCGGCGACGGGGCGAGAACATCTCCTCCTATGAGGTGGAGGTCGAGGTGCTCTCGCATCCGGACGTCGCCGAGGTGGCGGCGGTCGCGGTCGCCAACCCCGACGTCGAGGCGACGGCCGGCGACGAGGAGGTCAAGGTCATCGTCGTCCCCGTCCCGGGGGCCACGATCGACCCGCGCGAGCTCGTCGAGTACCTCATCCCGCGGATGCCGCGCCACATGGTTCCGCGGTTCGTCGAGATCGCCGATGCCCTGCCCAAGACGCCGTCGTTCAAGGTCCAGAAGGCGGAGCTGCGCAAGGCGGGCGTCACGCCCGGCACGTGGGACCGCGAGGCCGCGGGGATCAGGCTGCGGCGCGAGCAGCTCGCCTAGCGGCGGCTCACGGCTCGAGCACGACCTTGCCGGTGAGGGTGCGGTCCTCCATCCGGCGATGGACCTCGGGCGCCGCCTCCAGCGGGAGCGTCGCGTAGTCCGGGCGAAGGCGGCCCTCG
>JACRMD010000148.1:677-25646 GCA_016215085.1 Solirubrobacterales bacterium
CAGCTCGCAGAGCCGCAGCAACGCCCTCCCCGGCTCGGAGGCGTCCTCCTCGCTGATGCGGGCGAGGATGAACCCGACGATGGTCTGGTTGCGCGGCAGCAGGTGCCGCGCGTCGAGCATCGCGGGCTGCTGGCTGGCCGACCCCACGATCACGTAGCGGCCGCGGAAGCCCAGCGCCCGCAGCGACGGCGCGAACAGCGGGCCGCCGACGCCGTCGATGACGACGTCGCAGCCGCGGCCGCCGGTCGCCTCGAGCACGCCGGCGCGCAGGGCGTCGGGGTCGCGGCTGTCGAGCGTCACGTCCGCGCCGCGGTCGCGCGCGACCTGGCGCTTGTCCTCGGTCGAGGCGGTGCCGATGACCCGCCCGCCGGCGAGCTTGGCGAGCTGCACGGCCACGCCCCCGACGCCGCCGGACGCCGCATGGACGAGCACCCACTCGCCGGCCTGCATCCGCCCGTAGCGGTGCACGGCGTAGTCGGCGGTCGTCCCCTGGAAGAACACCGCGGCGATCGCCCCCGCGGGGACGTCCTCCGGCACGGGGTAGACGCGGTGGGCCGGGACGATGACGCGGTCGCTGTACGCCCCGCCGGCCTCCACCCAGCCCGCGACGCGCGTGCCGGCCGCGACCCCGGGGCCGGCGGCCGCGACGCGGCCCACAACCTCGCACCCGGGCGCCATCGACAGCGGCTGATCGCGCAGGTACTCGCCGCGGCGGATCATGGTGTCGCCGAAGTTCACGCCGCACACCTCAACGTCAAGGAGGACCTCGTCCGGGCCGGGGGCGGGCGTCGGGCGCTCGGCCAGGCGCAGGACCTCCGGCCCGCCGAAGGCGTCGAGCACGAAGCCGCGCGTGGGTCGGGACAGGCTCGGATCGGGCACTCCCGCATCTTGGAGCGCCCGGGCGCCGCGGTCGACTGGCGGTTCTGGCAGTTGTCCGGGCCCGGCGCCGGCGACAGGATCCCCCGGGTGAGCGACGGAGGAGCGGGGACGCCGACGGGCGCGCTGGTGCGCGACGGCCGGGTGCAGGTCAGCCTGGAGGACGGGGTGGCCCTCCTGCGGCTCAACCGCCCGGACAAGATGAACGCGTTCGACGCGGAGCAGCTCGACGCGTTCGAGGACGCCCTGCGGTGGTTCCTGGCGACGGGGGAGGCCCGCGTCGGGGTGCTCACCGGCGCCGGGCGCGCGTTCTGCGCCGGCGGCGACATCACGACCTTCGACGCGATCGACGTCGAGGTGGCGCAGCCGTACACGCGCCGGGGCTACGAGATCCTGCGCCCGCTGGAGACCAGCGAGAAGCCGATCATCGCCGCCGTCGACGGGTACTGCCTCGCCGGCGGGCTGGAGGTCGCCCTCGCGTGCGACTTCATCATCGCGGGCGCCGGGGCGCAATTCGGGTTCGGCGAGGTCGACCTGGGGCTCATCCCCGCTTGGGGCGGGACAGTGCGCCTCACGCGCGCCATCTCGCCGCGGCTCGCGCGCCAGATCATCCTCACGAGCGAGCGCCTGGACGCCGCGCGCGCCGCCGAGCTGGGGCTGGTCAACGAGGTCGCCGCCGCCGCCGCCCTCGACCGGGCGATGGAGCTCGCGCGGAGGATCGCCGCGCAGCCGCCGGTGGCGGTGCGCGCCGTCAAGATGGCCGCCAACGCGGCGGCCGACGGTGGGGGCGTGGAAGCGGCGCTGGCCGCCGAGCGCATGGCCGGCGCGATGCTCTTCGGCACCGAGGACGTGCACCGCAACGTGCGCGCCTGGAGCGAGCGGTCCGCGGGGTCCTAGGCTCCGGGCGCCGGGCGCGCGCCGTCGGCGGGGAACGCCACGACCGCCCGGCCGGTCACCGTCCGGCCGCGGTGGGACTCGACCCAGAGGTCGACCTCGGCGACCAGCTCGCCGCCGTCCGGGCCGGCGGACGTCACGACGCCGGCCGCCGAGACCACGTCGCCGGCGCAGTTGAAGTCCTTCATGGCGAACTCGATCACCCTGATCCAGGCGTCGAGGCCCGCCCACGACCGCACCACCGCCTCGAGGAGGGTCTCGACGAAGGTCGTGTTCATGTAGACGGAGCCGGCGCCGGACGCACGCGCGGCCTCGGGATCGTGGTGCAGGGCGGCGAAATCGCGGTTCGCCGCGGCCTCCATGACCAGGCGCTGCAGCGTGAGGACGAGCGTGAACGGCGGCAGCCGCTCGCCGGCCTGCACGGCGCTCCCGGCGACCGGCGCGCTCATGCCGGCTCCGCGGTCTGCTGCTGGTAGCGCAGCAGCGTCACGGTCTCGACCGTGACGTCCTCGCCGCGCTGGTTGCGGTAGGTGGTCTCGACCACCAGGAAGGCCCCCGGGCCCACGCGCGTGGTCTTGCGCGTCACGCTCTTGAGCACGGCGGTGGCCGTCACGCGGTCGCCGGGGTGCAGCGGCCGGCGGTGCTCCATGCGCACGCTGGTCGCGATCATCGTGTCGCCCTCGCCGGGCACCGACGCGGCCGGGAGCGGCGTTGTCATGAGCTCGGCGCCGACGCGCGGCGCGCCGGGGCGCCAGTACGCCGGCATCGCCCAGACCCGCACCATCGAGACCGGGCTGACGACGTCGGGGTGCCCGAGCCCGCGGGCCACGTCGGGGTCGGTGTGCAGCGGGCAGTCCAGGCCGATGACCTCGAGCTTGCGCCGGATGTCGGCGGCGCTGACCGGATCGGCGCCCTCGAGCGCCGCGATCGTCGTCCCCACGAGCGCCTCCGCCTGCTCCCAGGTGCCCTGCGCGAGGTTCGCGGCGCCGCTCATCCGCGTCCGATCGTGCCAGCCGTGCGGCCCGGCCACCACTGGCGCTTGCGCCAGCGCGCGACGCGCCATGATCGGGACATGGTCGACCGGATGACGGAAGCGCGGACGATGCACCCGCCGGGCGAGATGACCAACCGCCAGTTGTGGCACTGGCGCGTCACCCAGACGCCGGACCGCCGCTGGCTGTGGTGCGACGGCCGCGAGTGGACCTACGCGGAGTTCGACGTCGAGGTGCGCCGCCTTGCCGCCGGCCTGCGCGAGCTGGGCGTGGGGCCGGGAACGCGGGTCCTCATCGGCATGACCAACCGGCCGGAGGCGGTGCAGGCCCACCTCGCCGTCGGGGAGCTCGGCGCCGTCTGCGTGACGCTCGTCCCCGGCATGCCGTTCCGAGAGCTCGCGTACCCGATCCAGCACTCGGAGGCCACCGTCCTCATCGCCGACGACCCGATCGCGTCCATCGTGCTCGAGCACCGCGACGCCTGTCCGGCCCTGGAGCACCTGGTCCTGCTGGGCGCCGGCGGGGGCGACGACGGCGTGACCGGGTTCGCGGCGCGGGCCGCGACGCCGCCGCTGGACCACGAGCCGCTGGAGCAGGAGGACGTGCAGGCGCTCGCCTACATCATCTACACGTCCGGCAGCACCGGCCGTCCCAAGGGCGTGATGCTCAAGGCCGGCGGGCGCTACCACTGCGGCCTCGGGTACGCCGACCTGTACGGCTTCACGTCGCGGGACACCTACTTCCTGCCCCTGACGCTGGGGCACTCGCTCGGCGCGACCGCCGCGCTGGGCATCGCGATGGTCACCGGCGGTGCGGTGGCCCTCGCGGAGCGCTTCCGCCCGTCGCTGTTCTGGAGCCAGGTCGAGGCCGGGGGCGCGACGGTCTCGGTGCTCTTCCAGGCGCACCTCAGCCTGTTGCTGGAAACCGACGACGGGTCGGTGGGACCCGGCTCGTCTCCGCTGCGGCTCATCGTCACCCACACCTACCTGCCGGAGTTCGTCGAGCGGTTCGGCGTCGAGCTCGGGACGATCTGGGGCATGACGGAGACCCTGGTCTGCGTCGGCAGCGACCCGGGCTACCGGGGCGAGCTCGGGCCCGGGTACGTCGGCCACCCGTTCGGGGGCGGAGAGCTCGGCATCTTCGACCCAGACCTCCGCCGGGTAGGCCCCTACGCGTACGGCGAGCTCTGCCTGCGCCACCCGCAGGTGATGCTCGGCTACCTCAAGGACGACGCTGCGACCGCCGCCACGCTCGTCGACGGGTGGGTCCGCTCCGGGGACCGCGGGTTCGTCGACCACACCGGACGCGCGTACTTCGCCGGGCGGTTCAAGGCGATGATCAAGCGCTCCGGCGAGAACGTCAGCGCCGAGGAGGTGGAGGCCGCCATCCTCACGCATCCCGACGTGGCCGAGTGCGTGGTCGTCGGGGTGCCCGACCCGATCCGGGCCGAGGAGGTCGGCGCGATCGTCGTCCGCCGTGCGGGCGCGGACCTCGACCCGGCGGCGCTGCGCGACGCGTGCGGCGACCGCTTGGTGCGCTGGAAGCTGCCGCGGTACATCCAGATCCTCGACGAGATCCTCCCGCGGCTGGGCAACGGCAAGATCGACCGCGTGATCACCGCGGCGCTCCTGGACCCGGCCGTGGCCTGGGACGCCGAGCGCGAGCGGCCGCGGCCCGAGCGCGCGGGTCCGGCGTAGCCTGCGCGCACTGACGGTCAGATGAGCTCACCACTGGGATCGCGGGAGGACTCCCAGGCCGGCGCGGCGCCGCCGCGGACGATGTGCGACGCGTTCGCCGCGACGGTGCGCCGCTGCGCCGGCCGGGTCGCGCTCCGCGCCGCCGACGGCGAGGTGATCACGTGGGAGCGCTACGGGGCGCGCGCGCGGGACCTGGCCGCGGCGCTGCACGAGCTCGGCGTCCGCCGCGGCGACCGGCTCGGGATCGTCGCGGAGGCCGCGCTCGAGCGGCACGTGGTCGATGCCGCCGCGATGCTGCTCGGCGCGATCCCGTTCTTCCTCCACCCGAGCGTACCGCCGGCGGATGTCGAGGACGTGCTGCGCAGCGCACGCCCGCGGCTGCTGATCGTCGACGACCACCTCGAGGAAGCGGTGCCCCGCCATCGCTCCCTCGCCGTCTCCGACCTCCCCGTGCTGGAGGAGCGGGGGGCGGCGTCGGAGTTCGACGTGGGCGCGGCGGCGAGCGCCGTTGCGCCGCAGGACGTCCTGGCGCTCGATTACACCTCCCGGAGGACCGGCATGCCCGTCGGCGTCCCCGTGACGCACGCGGGCGCCGTGTTCCTCGGCACGGCGGTGGCCGCCCGGCTGCACCGCCTGCCCAGGGAGGCGGAGGTCGTGGCGCAGACGGCGGGGGCCGGACTCGCCCACCGCGCCATCTGCCAGTACTGGCCCATGGTCGGCGGGCACGCCGTCACCTGCTGCCGCGATGTCGTGGCCGCCGTCGCTGCGGTGCGGGCGACCCGGCCACACGTCGTCGCCGGCCCCGTGCCGCTGTTCGAGGCGCTGTGGGCGGCTGCCGTGAACGCCGGCCGGCCCGGCGCCCCCGGGGACGCCCGGGCGCTGCGGGCGATGCACGGGCTGGATCGCTTCACATACGGCGTCGCGACCGGCGGCAGGGGCGGGCAGGGCCGTCTGGAGGACCTGATCGGCCTCGACGTCTCGGAGACCTGGGGGGTCAGCGAATGCGGCGGCATCGCCACGCTGGGAGCCCCCGGTGCGGTGCGCCCGGGTACGCGAGGGACGCCGCTCCCCGGTGTGGAGGTCCGCCTCGCCGCCGACGGCGAGATCCAGGTGCGCTCGGCGGGGGTGATGCCGGGCTACTGGGAGCGGCCGGACCTGACCGCCGAGGCCTTCACCCCCGACGGGTGGCTGCGCAGCGGTGACGTCGGCGAGCTGGACGCGGACGGATACCTGTCGGTCTTGGGGCGCGTGCCGGATGTGCACGGGCCGGCTGTCGTCACCGACAGTTGATCTACCGACCGTCTGGTCTACTCGCTGGCCGGTGGATAGGGTCGAGCGATCCCCGTCGAGCGTCGAGACACCCGCATGGGACCCGAGACGGCCACGTCCGCCGCGCGCGGCGTCGCCCCGCCCACGGGCCGTCGCAACCGCGACGCGGACGTGGTGGCCGCGGCCATCAACGTGTTCTGGCGCAAGGGATACGCCGACGCCTCGGTCCAGGACCTCGCCGACGAGGTCGGAGTGCTCAAGGGCAGCCTGTATCACTACATCGAGTCGAAGGAGGCGCTTCTGATGCGCGTCTTCGACCTCGCCCACGAGCAGGCCCAGGAGACGATCGACTACGCCGCGGCCCTCGACGTGCCGCCGCTCGAGCGGGTGCGGAGGTATTTCGAGCGGCACGTGCGCTGGTACCTCGACAACATCGAGCACGCCAGCGTGTTCTTCCGCGAGTGGCGCTCGCTGACGGGTCCCAACCTCCAGACGGTCAAGCGCCGCCGCAGGAGCTACGCGCGCTTCATCGGGGGCATGATCGAGGAGTGCCGCCTCGCCGGTGCCACGGCCCCGGGGGTCGACTCCCGCATCGTCCTGGTCTACGTCCTCAGCGCCGTCAACGCCGCCCCGGACTGGTACCGGCGCGAGGGACCCGACGACGCGGGCACGATCGCCGCGGCCTACGCGGACTTCGTCGTCGGCACGCTCGTGGGGGCCGCGTGACGGCGATCCTGGACCCCGACGCGGCCGTCCGCGAGATCCGCGACGGCGCCTGCGTCGGCGTCGGCGGCAGCATCAACTCCGGGCATCCGATGGCGCTGGTGCGTGCGCTCGTCCGCACGGGCGTGTCCGACCTGACGGTCGTCGGGCTCACCAGCGGGCTGGACCTCGACCTGCTCGTCGCCGCCGGCGCGGCGTCGCGCCTGTCCGCCGCCTACGTCGGCGCCGAGGACATCATCGGGCTGCCCCCGGCGGTCCGGTGGGCCGCCGAGGAGGGGCGGCTGGAGGTCTGGGAGAGCGAGGAGGGGATCCACCTCGCCGGCCTCCGCGCACGAGCGCTGAAGCTGCCGTACACCACCTGGAGCGGGACGGTCGGCACCGCCCCCGCGCGGCACCCGCTGGTCGAGGAGGCCGTCGACGAGGCGACCGGGGCGCACTACCTGAAGGTGCGCCCGCTGAAGGTCGACGCGGCGCTCGTGTGGGCCGAGGCCGCCGACGAGGACGGCAACCTCCTGCTGTGGGGGCCCGACATGGGCGACGAGTGGCTGCGCAACGCCGCCGACCTCCGGATCGCGCAGGTCGAGCGCATCGTCCCGACCTCCGTGCTGTCGCGCCACCCGGACCGGGTCATGCCATGGGCCGCGGAGATCGTGGTGCGGGCGCCGCTGTCGACGCATCCCTTCGGCAGCACTGCGTTGCGCGTCGACGACGCCTGGATCAGGGCCTACGCCGACGCGGTGGGCAGCGCCCGGAAGGCCAAGGACGCCGGGCGCCTCGCCCGCTTCGTGGACGAGTGGTGCAGGGACGTCGACGGCGAGGACGGCTACCTGGAGAAGGTCGGGCTGCGGCGGGTGCGGGAGCTGATGGTGTGACGGCCGCGCGGGACCTCGACGACCTCTTCATCGCGGCGATGGCGCGGGAGATCCGCGACCGAGACCGCGTCTTCGTCGGCACCAACCAGAACGACGTCGCGCTGGCGGCGCACCTCGCCCGGCGGCTCTGGGCGCCGGGGGTGAGGTTCTGGGCCGGCAGCTCCGCGCACCTCGATCGGACCCAGGACCTCCTGCGGGTCGGGCGCAGCACGCTCGACCCGGTGCTCGTCGCGGGCCGCGACGCGACGTTCTGGCAGGCGCACGCGTTCGACGACGCGCTGCGGGCGCCGGTCGTCTTCGCGGGCGGGCTCCAGGTCGACGCGCGCGGCAACGCCAACCTCGCCGGCATCCGGCATGGGGACGGCTGGGCGCTTCGCGGGCCGGGCAGCGCCGGGCTTCCGTCGCTCACCGCGCTGGCCGAGCGCTTCTTCATCATGGTGCCGGCCCACGAGCCGCGGATCCTGGTCGAGGAGTGCTCCGTGCTGTCTGTCCTCGGGGACCCGGTCGCGCGAGCGTCCGTCGGCCTGGCCCCCGCCGCCCTCGTCGCCGTCATCACGCCGCTGGCCCGCTTCGTCCCGTCCGAAGACGGCCTCGTCCTCGCCGAGCTGGTCGAGGGCGTCGGCGAAGCCGAGCTGCAGGAGCGCACAGGCTTCGACATCCGCGCTGCCGGCGAGGTGGCCCGGCGCGTGCCGCTGGGCGACGACGAGCGGCGCGTGCTCGGCGAGCTGCGGGCGGCGACCGAGCGAAACAGGAGGGACCCGCATGGACATGCCGCCGGCTGACGCGCTCGCCCGTCCCGCGAGCACGGAGGAGGACGCGCTCGGCGCCTGGGACGATCTCCCGGTCCACCAGTCGCCGGCGCTGCTCGGCTCGGTGTCGCCGGCCCAGCCCGGCTGGGCCGAGCGCTTCTACTTCAACGTGCTCGCGCCGACGGGGGAGATCCTCGCCATCATGGGCGGAGGCGTCTATCCCCTGCGGGGCGTCAGCGAGTGCTACTTCTGCCGGCTCGACGGCGATCGGCAGGTCAACGTCCGCGGCTTCGACGAGCTTCCCGCGCCCGGGCGTGACGTCGCCGCCGGCGCCTTCAGCATCCGCTGCGAGGTGCCGCTGCGGGACTGGCGCGTGGCCGTGGACGCCGGCGAGACGCGGTTCGACGGGCGGTTCGCCGGCGTCAACGCGCCGTACGCCTACCACGTGGTCGACGTCCCGGCGACCGAGCCGGACGGCGGTTTCGACCACTTCCGGCACTTCATCGCGGTGGGTCGCTGGGACCTCCGGGAGACGGGCGGGCTCGACGCCGCCGACGGGCTATTGGGGATTCGGGACCGCACCTGGGGGGTGCGGACGCGTCGCGTGCGCTGGCACAACTGGTGCGTGTTCCAGGTCGCCGGGGCCACCATCACGCTCATCCACCAGGAGCTCGCCGACGGCACGGTGATGCACAGCGAGGCCGGCGTCGTCCACCCGGACGGCCGCGTCGATCGTCTGGCGGTGACCCGTCACGACATCCGCTTCGATCCCGCCGACCGGCAGGTCATCCACGGGCGCTGGGAGCTGCACGGCGACGCCGGCGAGCTGACGCTGGGCTACGAGCGCGTCGGCACCGCCCTGCGGCTCGCGGGCGCGGGCTACGACGACCGCCAGGGCGATCGCGCCGCCGGCGGCATCCAGCGGGACGTGTACGACCTCGCCGATCCGGAGGTCACCCGGCGCACCGGGCGAGGGACGATGGACGCCGGCGCGCGCGTGCGCGCGGAGGGCCTCGTCGAGGGCGAGGGCATCGGCGTGGTCGAGAGTGCGGTCGCGCGCAACCACGTCCGGTACGGTCCGCAGCTCGGCTGAGCGCCGGACCGTCACCCCTGCGGGTGCTCAGGCCTGCTCGGCGGACTCCGCCGGGACGTGGGTGGAGAGGTAGGCCGCCTCGATCTCGTCCAGGCGCGCGGTCGCCTCGGCGGCCGTGGCCGACATCTCGATCCGGCCGCGGCGCATCACGTACACGCGGTCGGCGAACCGCAGCGCCTTGCGCGCGTGCTGCTCTACCATGAGCACGCCGGTCCCGTGCTCGTCGGCCGCGCGCCGGACGGCCTTGAGCAGCCGCGTCACGACGAGCGGCGCCAGGCCGAGCGACAGCTCGTCCGCGAGGAGCACGCGCGGCCTGCGCGCGAGCGCCCGGGCGAGCGTCAGCATCTGCTGCTCGCCGCCGGACATCAGGCCGGCCCGCTGGTCCATGACGCGCTCGAGCTCGGGGAACAGCTCGATCGCCTCCGCCGGCGACACGCCTCCGCAGCGGAGGTTGTCGCGGCCGCTGAGCCCCTTGAAGATCGAGCGTTCCTCGGTCACGAAGCCGAGCCCCTGCCGCACGCGGCGGTGCAGCGGCGCGGTGGTCGCGACGCCGTTGAGCGCCACCTCGCCGCTCATCGCCGGCAGCTCGCCGGCCGTGGCCAGGAGCGTCGTCGTCTTGCCCGCGCCGTTGGAGCCGAGCAGCGAGACGACCTCGCCTGCCCGGACCTCGATGTCGACGTCATGGACGACCGGCCGCCCGGCGTAGCCGGCCGCCAGCCCGCGGATCTCCAACGCGTTGCTCATCACTCGTGTCCTCTCGCGACCGAGGTCGCGTCGGCGGGTTGGTCCTGCAGCGCGGCCGCCGTGACAGCCTCGTCGTCGACCCCGAGGTAGGCGGCGACGACGGCGGGGTCGTTGCGCACCTGCTCGGGGGACCCCTCGCTGATCTTGTGGCCGAAGTCGAGCACCACGACGTGGTTGCAGACCGACATCACGAAGTTCATGTCGTGCTCGACCAGCAGCACCGCCATGCCCCACTCGGACGCCAGCCGCCGGACCAGGTGGGCGAGCTCGGCCGTCTCGACGTCACCCAGGCCGGCGGCGGGCTCGTCGAGCAGCAGGACGGTCGGATGCATGGCGACGGTGCGGGCGATCGCCAGCAGGCGCCGCTTGCCGTAGGGCAGATCCTGGACGTGGCGGTCGAGGTCGTCCTCGAGTCCGAACTCCTTGATCGCGTTGACGACGGCGCCCGACAGGGGGGGAGCCATCGGCCACACCAGGTCGCGCACGTAGGAGGCGCCGTCGCGCGGGTCGGACGCGACGCGGAGGTTGTCGAGCACCGTGGCGTCCTCGAACAGCTCGAGCGACTGGAACGAGCGGCCGATCCCGGCCCGCGCGCGCCGCGTGGCCGACCAGCCGGCGATCGACTCGCCGTCGAGGGTCAGCGTCCCCTTGCTGATGGCGGTGAAGCCCGTGACGGCGTCGATCAGCGACGTCTTGCCCGCGCCGTTCGGGCCGATGAGCCCGGTGATGTGCCCCGGACGGATGTCGAGCGAGACCGAGTCCACCGCCGTGGCCGCGCCGTAGGTGACGCTGACGTCGCGCACCTCCAGGGTGCGGGCCTGCACCGGGACGGGTCCCGCGTCGGGGAGGGACGACCGGGCCTCGGGGCGCTTGCGCAGGCGTGGGATCCGGCCGGAGATCTTCCCCAGCAGCCAGCGGCCCTGGTCGATGTTCGCCTTGACCATGCCGTCCTGGTTGAGCAGCACGAGCGCGATGATGCTCAGGCCGCTGATCAGCCCGATGTACTTGCCGACGCCGCTGAACAGGGAGTCGAGGATCTGCTCGCCGAGCGCGCCGGCGGCGAGGGTGGCCCCGAGCACCGGGCCGAACAGGTAGCCCAGACCGCCGATCAGCGCGAGGCCCACGAACGTGATCGACGTGAAGTTCGAGAACGTCGTGTAGTTGATCGTCGGCAGCCGGAACGCGAGGAGGATGCCTCCTGCCGCGGCGATCGCCGCCGACAGCGCGAAGGCGTACAGCTTGGCCGACGGGACGCTGATGCCCAGCGCCGCGGCCGCGCGTTCGTTGGTCCGCACGGCCAGCAGGCGCCGGCCGCTGCGGCCGCGGCGGATGTTGGCGACGGCCAGCGTGCAGACCACCAGGAGCGCCAGGACGACGAAGCCGTACCGCGTCGGGTGGGAGATCGCGCTGACGTTCAGGCCGAAGACCTTGGCGTCTCCGACCTGGGTGCCCGACACCTGACCCGTGTAGTCCTGGTTGCGGAACAGCATCAGCTCGATCGCGGTGCCGAGGCCGAGGGTCACGATGGCCAGGTTGATGCCGCGGGTCCGCACGGCCGGCAGCGCGAACAGCGCCCCCAGCGGCACGGCCGCGAGGACGCCGATCGGCAGCGCCAGCCAGAACGGCACCCCGTGTGCGTCGGCGAGGCGCCCCGCCACCCACGCGCCGAATCCCGCGATCGCGAACTGGGCCAGCGACAGCTGGCCCGCGTAGCCGGTCAGGACGACGATCGACAGCAGGATGATCGCGACGGCGAACGTGAGGATGAGCGCGTCCAGCCATTCCACCGGGAGCGTCGCGAGCAGGAACCCGGCCACGGCCACGCCGACGCCCAGCCACGACCACGCGATCCGCCCGGAGCCGACCGACGGCAGGCGTTGCAGGAAGAAGTCGCGCAGGGGGAGCGCCTGCCCGCGCAGCGCCAGGACCAGCACGATGACGATGAACGGGACCGAGTCGCCGAACCCGGGCTGGTCCACGAAGCGGTTGAGCTCGGTCTGGGCGATGCCGATGCCCAGTCCCGCGGCGAACGCGATCGGGAACGAGCGGAACGACGCGACCAGCGCCGCCGCCGTCGCCGCCAGGATCAGGCCCGTCATGACCGACACCTGGAGCGTCACGATCGGCGCGATGAGGATCGCCGCGAAGCCGGCCAGGCCGGACCCCAGCGCCCAGTTGAGGGTCGCGATCCGGTCCGGCGACCAGCCCAGCGCCGAGGCGGCGCGCTCGTTCTCGGCCGCCGCGGTGGTCGCGATGCCGAAGCGAGTGAAGCGGTAGAGCGACCAGAGGCCGAGCGTCAGCGCGGCCGCGATCGCGAGCAGGATCACCCGGTCCGCGGAGATGAAGATGTCGCTGCTGATCTCCCAGCGGTCGGTGGGCAGCTCACTGGGCACGAACTGCGGGTTGGTGCCGTAGCGCAGCACGGCGATCGACTGCAGCGTGATCAGCACGCCGAGCGTCGCGATGACGCGGACCAGCGGCGACACCCGCCGCAGCGGCCGCATGAGCAGCAGGTGGGTCAGCGCGCCCACGAGCGCCGAGAGCAGCACGCCGGCGACGGCGGCGGGCCAGAACCCCCAGCCGTGCTTGAACTGCAGCTCCCACTGCAGGAACGCGCCGACCATGCCCATCGCGCCGAGCGCGAAGTTGAGCACGCCCGACCCGCGGTAGATGACGATCAGGCCCTGCGACGCGAGCGAGTAGAGCGCGCCGATGCCCAGGCCCAGCAGCGCGAAGCGGATGTACTCCTGCATGTCCGTGTCCCCTCAGAGAAGCGACGCAGCGCGGCTCCGGTGCTCGATCGCTCCGGAGCCGCGCGTGCGCATCGGATGGACCCCTACGCCCCGCCTGCTCCGCAGGCGGCCGGCGCGCCGGGCTCGGACAGCTTGCCCTCGCCGAGCGCGAGCTTCTCGGCGCTCTGGAACTCCGTGGTGTCCGGCTTGACCTTGCCACCCTCGATCTTGCTGAAGATGACGCCGCAGCTGAACACCCGGTTGAACCCCTTGGGACCCTTATCGCCCCACGGCTTCGACAGGTTCAGCTCCGGGACCTGGCCGTCGAGGTCCAGGCTGGTGGTCTTCGAGGCCGCGTCGAGGAACGTCTTGGCGGTGATGTCGCCGTCCATGCCCTCCACGACCTTCGTGAAGCCGTTGTACGCGGCCCAGGTGCCCAGCCCGCCGAGGCTGTTGTAGTCGAGATCGGGCGCGTCGGCCTGCTCGAGCGCCGCGCGGTAGTCCGCCCAGGGCTCGGTCGACAGGTCGGGGTAGATCCCGGCGATGATGCTGCCCTCGGCGGCGTCCTCGAAGCCCTTGATCGCGACCTCGTTGAGGTTGCCCTGCGGCCCGTACATCTTGACGTCGGTGCCCGACTGCTGCCAGGCCGGCATCCACGCCTGGAACAGCGTCTCGCCGAAGATGACGATCGCGCAGTCCGCGTTGTTGCCCGTCGCCTCCGCGACCTGTGGGCTGTAGTCCTTGGCCGTCGTGGGCAGGGTGATGAACTTGTTGATCTTCTTGCCGTACGCCTTGGCGGCGTTCTCCATCACGGGGCGGAAGACGCCCTCAGCGCCCTGGACGATCACCGCGTTGACGTTCTGGCAGCCGTCGTCGTAGGCCCGCGCCACCGCGCCGGCGCCGTAGAGGGTGTTGCCGAAGCCGAACGACACCTTCGAGGTCAGCTCGCTGGCCGACTGCTGGCAGCAGATGCCGAACCACGCGGTGTCCGCCTTCTCGAGCACGGGCACGGTCGCGTCGCCGAAGAACGTGAAGGACCCGACCGCCGCGACGGCACCGTCCTGGACCGCCTTGCGCGCACACGATCCGGCCTGTGCCGGGTCACCGCGGTCGTCGCAGACCGTGACCGCCAGCGGCCGCCCGCTGATGCCGCCCTTGCTGTTGATCCACTTCTCGTAGGCCTTGGCGGTGACCTCGATGTTCTTGTACGTCGGGACGTTCTGCGCCTCGAGCGTGGTGATGGTCAGCACCTTGATGGGCTTGCCGGTCGGCTGCTTGGCCGTCGACGTCTGCGCCGCCTCGCCGCCTCCACCGGTGCTGCCGCCGCTGTCGTCGTCGTCGCCGCACGCGGCGAATGCCAGCATCATCGCCGCCATCGCGGCGAGCAGCCCGACGCGCAGCAGGCGTCCAGTCCTCGATCGGCTGCCATGCCGCAGCCACGTGTTGTCGTGCACTTCGCCTCCTCCTCGGAAGTTGACCTGGCGGGCGCGTTCGGTACCTGCTGCGCAACGCCGTGCTCGACGTATAGCCGTCAGCCCCCGGGTTGGGCAATGGCCTCGGGACCGGCATGACGGAAGCGATAGTGGAACGCCGCGGGGCCCGTGTCATGCTCATTCGCGTCGTTGCCGTGTGTCGAGGAGGAGGACCCAGGTGTCGAGTGTGCAGGACGTGAACGGACGCTATGCGGTGGGCGTAGACGTGGGAGGCACGCACACCGATCTGATCCTGGCGGGACCCACGGGGATCGTCCGCAGCAAGGCCTTCACCACGCATGGTGAGTACAGCCGCGGCATCTTCGACGCCCTCGAGCTGGCGGCGGGTCAGGTCGGCCTCACCGCCCGCGAGCTGCTGCCGCAGACGCGCGCGTTCGTGAACGGCTCCACCATCGTCACCAACGCGATCACCGAGCTGCGCGGCGCGAAGGTCGGCGTGCTGATCACCCGCGGCTTCCGCGACACCTTCCGCCTGGCCGGCGGCGCGCGGCGCGCGGAGTACGACGACCACGTCCAGCTGCCGCCGCCCGACGTCGTGCCGCGCGACTGCATCGAGGAGATCACCGAGCGCGTCACGAGCGACGGCGACTTCGAGGTGCCGCTCGACGAGGACCAGGTCCGCGAGGCCGTGCGGCGCCTGCGTGACAAGCAGGTCGAGGCGATCGCCGTCTGCTACCTCTGGTCGTTCCGCGACCCGTCGCACGAGCGGCGCACGCGCGAGATCGTCGAGGAGGAGTTCCCGGGCGTGTTCGTCACCCTCTCCTCTGAGGTGCATCCGGTGATCCGCGAGTTCCCGCGGTTCATGACGGCAGTCTTCAACTGCCTGTCGCACCGCGCCACGACCCGCTACGTCAACGGCCTCGAGTCGGAGCTCAGCGGCGCCGGCTTCGACGGAGCGCTGACGTTCTTCCAGGGCATCGGCGGCTCCGTGGGCTCCGACGCGGTGCGGAGCGAGCCGGTCACCCTGATGCAGTCCGGCCCGGCCGGTGGCGTGATGGGCGCACGCCATGCCGCCGAGCAGCTCGGCCTCGAGAACATCCTGATCGGCGACATGGGTGGGACGAGCTTCGACACGGCCGTCCTGCCGAACCTGCAGCCCGCGATCGCCAAGCAGGCCAGCTTCGGGCCCTTCCACACGGGCATCAACATCCTGGACATCGTCTCCGTCGGCGCCGGCGGCGGCAGCATCGCCTGGCTGGACTCGCGCGGCGTCCCCCAGGTCGGGCCCCACAGCGCCGGCTCCGAGCCGGGCCCCGCCTGCTACGGGCGAGGCGGCACGGAGCCGACCGTCACCGACGCGAACGTGCTGCTCGGCCTGATCGACCCGGACAACTACCTCAAGGGCCGGTACCACCTCGACATCGACGCCGCGCGCGAGGCGGTCCAGTCGCGGATCGGCGAGCCGCTCGGCTGGGACGTCGAGCGTGCGGCCGCGGCGATCTACGACCTCGCCGTCATCGAGATGGCCAACGCCCTGCGCATGGTGAGCATCGAGCGCGGTCACCACCCGCGCGAGTTCACGTTCTTCTCCTACGGCGGCGGGCTCGGCCTCTTCGCGGTGGAGATCTGCCGCCGGCTGGGCTGCCCGCGGATCATCATCCCCGACAACTCGTCGGCGTTCTCGGCCTACGGCGTCCTCATCGCCGACTACGTGCGCCAGTACGAGCGCACCGTCGGCTGGGACCTGGGCGACCCGGAGGTGGTCAACACCGTCGCCAACGAGATGATCGAGCAGGCGCTGGCCGACGCTGCCGCCGAGGGCATCGCCCCGGAGGACGTCCAGCTCGAGCGCGGCGGCGACTTCCGCTTCCTCGGGCAGGTGTACGAGGTCCCGGTGCCGTTGCCCGACCGCGACCTCACGGCGGAGGACGGCCCGCGCCTGGCCGAGGAGTTCCCCCGGATCTACGAGCGCAACTACGGCGAGGGCACCGCGTGGGAGGGCTCGCCGGTGATGATGATGAACCTCTCGATCCGTGCCGTGCACCGGCGCGAGAAGCCGGCGGCTCGGCGACAGGCCGCCTCGGGCGATGGCGGCGCCACGCCGGAGCCCACCGGCCGGCGCGACGTCTACCTGCCCGAGGAGCGCCGCGCGGAGACCGTCCCGGTCTACGCCGAGGCGTCCCTCGTCCCGGGGACGCGGGTCGACGGCCCCTGCATCGTCGACGTCGGCGACACCACGATCTACGTGCCGAGCCGCGCGACCTGCTCGCGCGACGAGCTTTTCAACTTCTCCCTCACGACCTGAGACCCGGAGGAACACCAGCCATGAGCACCACGCACGTCGCCGGCACGTACGACGTCATCGACATCGAGGTCCACGGCAAGTCCATCCGCAACATCGCCAACGAGATGGCGGTGACGCTGATGCGCACCTCCGGCTCGCCGGTGGTCACGGACGCCAAGGACTTCAGCACCTGCATCATGGACGCCAAGAACGAGCAGCTGGCGTTCTCGGGATTCGTCACCTTCCACATCTCGACCGCGGTGCTCGGCGTGCAGGCCGTGCTCGAGCGCAACCCGATCGAGCAGATCCGCCCGGGTGACGCGTTCATGTGCAACGACCCGCACAGCTCCGGCGCCATCCACCAGGGGGACGTCGGCATCGTCATGCCCTTCTTCCTCGACGGCGAGATCGTCGGGTGGGGCTACGTCAACGAGCACGTCCTCGACATCGGCGGGTCGGCGGTCTCCGGTTTCGCGCTCGGCGCCTACGATTCGTTCTCCGAGACGCTCGCCTTCCCGGGGACGCGGATCGTGCGCGACGGGCGCATCGACCCCCAGTGGGAGCAGTTCCTCGCCACCAATGTGCGCCTGGCGGGCACGGTGCTGAACGACATCCGCAGCATGATCGCCGCGAACAACGCCGGTCAGCGCCGGCTCGAGGCCATGCTCCGGGAGATCGGGCTCGAGCGCTTCAACGCCCTCAACGAGGAGGCCAAGCGGCTCTCCGAGCAGGCCGTGCGGGACCTCATCTCCTCGCTGCCGGACGGGACCTACGACAGCACGGACTGGGTGGAGTTCGACGCGCGCGGCATCGAGGAGCTCCACGAGGTCACCACGCGGCTGATCGTCGACGGCGACGAGATGACGATCCAGTTCCGCGGCGGCCCGCAGACCGACTCCTTCATCAACGGCGCGAAGCCGGCGATGCTCGGCCAGTCGTGGACGACGATGCTGGCGCAGCTGACCTACGACATCCCGGTCAACGCCGGCATCTGGCGGCCCGTCCACTTCGACCTCGGGCCGCAGGGGACGATCGTCAACGCCAGCGCTCCCGCGCCGGTCTCGATGTCGCACATCCAGACGGGCATGCGCGTCAACAAGATGCTCAACGACGTCTTCTCGCAGGCGTGCAGCCTGAGCAGCGACCCGCGCGTGTCGTCTCGCGTCTCCGGCCAGCCGGCCCAGAACCAGACGTACTTCACCGCGTTCGGCGTCGACCGTCGCAGCGGGCAGCCCGTCGTGGCCTTCCCGATGTCGGTCGGCATGGCCGCGGGGGGCCCCGCGCAGACGGTGACCGACGGCCTCGAGGTATACGGCGCGACCTGCATGAACGGCTGCGACATGCCCGACGTGGAGATCGAGGAGACGAGCCAGCCGGGCATGATCCTCTGGCGGCGAATCGCCCCAGACACGGCCGGCGCCGGCGTCCATCGCGGCGGCAACGGCGTGTCGACCTGCCTGGCGATCCTGCACTGCGACCGCATGAACGGCGGCGCCTACACCAACACGGCGCAGGTCCCGCCGCGCGGCACGGCCGGCGGCTACCCGGGCGCTGCCGGCACGTGGGAGATCCTGCGCGACACCAACATCGTCGAGCTCCTCGAGCGCGGCGAGCACCCGACCGAGGAGACGCTGAAGGGCGGCACCGAGCCGGGTCCGTCGCAGTCGGCGTCGCTGGTCTTCAACCGCGGCGACGTCTACACCGTCGTGCACGGCGGTGGCAGCGGCGTCGGCGATCCGCTCCGGCGCGATCCGGAGATGGTCCGCAAGGACCTCGCCGACGGCTACGTCTCCGAGGCGGTCGCGCGCGAGCTGTACGGCGTCGTGCTCGACGGTGAGGGCCGGGTGGACCGGGCCGCCACCGAGCAGCAGCGCGCCGCGATCCGCGCCGCGCGCCTCGGTCACGCCCCCGAGTACGAGGTGCGGGCCGACGCGCCGCTGTTCGCGCCGCTGAAGGTCGCCGACGGCCGCTGGCGCTGCACGCAGTGCGACCACGACCTCGGCGACGAGCACGGCAACTGGCGGGCGGCGGCGGTCGTCCGGGAGAACGAGATCTCCAAGCGCTACGCGGAGCTCAACCTGCGCGTCCGCCCACGCGTGCAGGGCGAGCCCGTCGTCCTGCGGGAGAACTTCTGCCCCGGGTGCGGCAGCTCGCTGTCGGTCGACGTGACCCTCGAGGGTCACGACCTCGTCGCGGCGAGCCGCCCGGGCATCAAGGACCCGTTCGCGCAGCAGCCGGCGTAGCCGGCGTGTCTCGCGGCCCGGCCCCCGCGTCCTCGAGCATCGTGAGGGCGTGGTGGCCGGGGCTGCCGGGCGCAGCGTGGTAGGCGACCACGATCTGGCCCTCGGCCCCGTGGCCGTTGATGGTGAACGTCTCGTAGCGCAGCTCGATCGGCCCGAGCCGCGGATGGGGGAACTGCTTGACGCCGTCCGCGCGGTCGCGCACGACGTGCTGGGCCCAGAGCCGGCGGAACTCATCGCTTTCCAGGGAGAGCTCGCGGACGAGCGCCTTGAGCGCGGGGTCATCGAGCCGGGGCGCGACCGCCGCGCGGAGCGTCGCGACCAGGCGCGGGCCGAACGCCTCGCGGTCGGGGTGCAGCTCGCCCGCGCGCGGGTCGAGGAAGATCGCGCGCAGGAGGTTGCCGCCCACCGCGTGCATGGGGCTCAACGCCTTGGCCAGGCGGTTGGCCGCGAGCACGTCGAGGTAGCGGCCGGTGACGAACGCGGGCGTGTGATCCCATGCGTCGAGCAGCTCGATCACTCCGGGCCGTACCCGCTCCGTGAGCTGGTAGCGCTCGCCGTCGCCCGCGACGGCACTCGGGCGCGCGAGCCGGTGCAGGTAGGCCGTGGCATCGTCGTCGAGGCGGAGCGCCCGGGCGAGCGCGTCGACGATCTGCTCTGAGGGGTGGTGGTCGCGGCCCTGCTCCAGGCGCGTGTAGTAGTCGATGCTGACGCCGGCCAGGATCGCGAGCTCCTCGCGGCGGAGCCCGGGCACCCGGCGGCGGCCGGAGTCGGGGAGCCCGACGTCCTCCGGGCGCACCATCGCGCGACGCGCGCGCAGGAACTCCGCGATGCGGCTCTCGGCCATCCAGGCACAACGGTAGCGAGGGTGGCCCTGTCGGTCCTAGGACCCGGGGGCCGGGGAGCGGCCGGGCTCTTGCAGCACGCGGGCCGCCCGGGGACCCTGCGGACCGTCACCAACGGGAGAGAAGGCGATGGCACCCCGGCCCCTGGCCAGCAACGAGATGCTCAGCAACGAGGAGTTCGACCGGACCCGGCTCGAGGTCTTCGCGCAGAACCGGTCGACGCCCGTCGTCGACCTCGACGAGGCCTTCGCGTTCTGCCGGCGCCACATGGCCGACCGCAACATCCCCGCGGCGCTCTCCGCGGCCAAGGACGCACGCCGCACGCTCGTCGAGCCGCGGGCGGGCGTGGCCAACCTCGAGGGGCAGCGCACGCTCTGCAAGGCGCTGGAGGACGCGGGCGCCGACATCCTGCCGTTCACCGTCGACAGCATGACCCGCACGCTGCGCTTCGAGCAGGCCACGCAGGCGACGCTCGCCAGCACGCCTGAGAAGTCGCTGCTCAACGGCTACCCGATCGTCCACCACGGCGTCGAGACCACGCGCGAGCTGGTCCTCGAGCGGGAGCGGCCGGTCCACCTCCGCGGCAACTCGACCGACCTGCGGCTGGTCTCCGAGGTCGGCTTCGCCGCCGGCATGACCGGGTTCGTCTCGGGCCCCGTGTACTCGACGGTGCAGTACTCGAAGGACCAGCCGATCGAGGACTCGATCCGCAACTGGCAGTACATCTACCGGTTGATGGGGAAGTACACCGAGGCCGGGATCCCCATCGTCGACGACGCGCTCGGGCTCACGCAAAGCGGCACCTGCTCGGTGCCTGCGCTCATGCACGCCGGCGTGGTGCTCGAGTCGCTGATCATGGCCGGCCAGGGCGTAAAGCACATCCTCGCCTACGCGATCTCGCAGGGCACGCTCGCCCAGGACGTCGCCGCCTGCTTCGCCGTGCAGGAGCTGACCGAGGAGTACCTCGCGCGGCTCGGCTTCGACGACGTCAGCGTGTACATGACCAGCAACCACTGGGCCAGCGCGTTCCCGCCGGACGAGGCCGCCGCGTTCGGCCTCATCTCGGTGAACACGATGGTCGCCGCGATGGCCCGCGCGACGCTGTTGTACGTCAAGTCCATCGAGGAGGGCTTCGGCGTCCCGACCGCCGAAGGCAACGCCGCCAGCGTCCGCGCGACGCGCTACGTCCTGCACCTCCTCGAGGGCCAGGACTTCGGCGTCGACTCCGATGACGTCCGCTTCGAGCGCGAGCTCAACCTGATGCAGGCCCGCGCGATCCTCGACGCGGCGCTGGATCTGGGCGACGGGGATCCCGTGCAGGCGACGGTGAAGGGCTTCGCCGCCGGAGTGCTGGACGAGCCGGCTGCCCCGAGCCGCGTGGCGCGCGGCGACATCCTCGTCGTGCGGGACACGAAGGGCGCCGTGCGCTTCCTCGACTACGGCAACGTGCCGATCCCTGAGGAGGCGCGCCGCCTGGAGCGCGACCGCCTCGCCGAGCGCGAGGCCCGCAAGGGCGCACCGCTCGCGTACGACGACATCGTGCGCGACATCAACCACCTCACGGGTACCGCCGTCCTGTAGGCCTAGGGCGCGGACCTCACCACAGGGAGAGAGACATGGCTGGAGAGCTGCAGGACAAGATCGCGGTGATCACGGCGGCCGCCTCGGGCATGGGGCGCGAGACGTCGCTGCGCTTCGCCGAGGAGGGTGCGCACGTCGTGTCGGTCGATATCGACGTCGAGGCCGGCGCCGCGCTCCTGGACGACGTCAAGGCGGCCGGGGGCAGCGCAGAGTTCCTCGCGGCCGACCTGACCGACCTCGGGCAGATCGAGGACGTCGCGAAGGCGATCGAGGCGGCCCACGGGCACGTCGACGTGCTGTTCAACCACGCGGGCGCCGCCGGACCGCGCGGCTTCGACTTCGACGCGGACCAGTGGGAGTTCCAGGTCAACCTCAACCTGCGCGCCCCCGTGTTCCTGACCAAGCTGCTGCTCCCGCTGATGGGCGCGGGCGGCTCGGTGATCTTCACCTCGTCGGTCTCGGGCCTGATTGCGTCCCGGAACAGCCCCGTGTACTCGACCGTGAAGTCCGGCGTCCTGGGCTTCATGCGCGCCATCGCGGCGGTTGGGGGCGCCGACGGCATCCGCGCCAACGCGATCTGCCCGGGAACCGTCGACACGCCGATGCTCAAGCAGTTCTTCCAGGCCCCGGGCGAGTCCGACACCGTGCTCGAGGAGCGACTGGCGTCGTTCAAGCAGGCCGTGCCGCTGGGGCGAATCTCCCAGCCGCAGGAGATCGCCGAGCTGGTGCTGTTCCTCGCCGGCGAGCGGTCGAGCTTCATCACCGGCGTCGCCGTGCCCATCGACGGCGGCTACGTCGCCCTGTAGGGAGGACGAGAGATGAGCGCCACCACCGAACAGGACCAGGCCATGTGGGCCGGCCAGGACCTGCAGGCCAGCTGCTACATCGACGGCGCCTGGGTCGAGGGCCAGGCGGACGAGACCACGCGCGTGGTCGACCCTGCGACCGAGGCGCTGCTCGCCGACATGGGCTTCGCGTCGGTCGCCCAGGTCGAGCAGGCCATCGCCGCCGCACGCCGCGCCTTCGAGGGCGGCCCGTGGCCGGCGATGACGCCGCTGGAGCGCAGCGCGCTGCTGCACCGCCTCACGGACCTCTTCCAGGCGCGGCGCGACGAGTTTGTCGACCACATCATCGCCGAGACCGGCTCCCCGACGTACCTCGCGCAGTCGGCCCAGGTCGACGCGGCGATCGACACCATGCGCTGGTTCGCCGAGGCGGCGCGGACCGGGCCGACGGGCGGGTACGAGCGGGGGCTGCCGCTGTGGCACAAGCCCGTGACGAGCGCCAGCCTGCTGCGGATGGAGCCCGTGGGGGTGGTCGCCTCGATCACCGCCTACAACTACCCGCTCTTCCTGCTGGCGCGCAAGCTCGGCGGCGTGCTCGCCGCCGGGTGCACGACGGTCGTGATGCCGTCGGAGCGGGCGCCGCTGTCGACCTGGCGCTTCTTCCAGCTCGTCGAGGAGGCCGGATACCCGGCCGGCGTCGCCAACCTGGTGATCGGGGGCCGGGACGCGGGCGTGACGCTCAGCACGCACCGCGACGTCGACATGGTGAGCTTCACCGGCTCGGTGGCGGTGGGCGCCGCCGTGATGGCCCAGGCGTCCGGCACCACCAAGAAGGTGGTGCTCGAGCTGGGCGGCAAGTCGCCCACGATCATCCTGCCCGGGGCCGACGTCGAGGCGTGCGTGGCGCCGACGATCATGCGCATGGCGTGGACGACGGGGCAGGCGTGCGGCTGCACGACGCGCACGTTCGTCCCGCAGGAGGACTACGACGCCTACGTGGAGGGCGCCGGCAGCTTCATCGGCGGGATGAAGGTCGGCGACCCGCGCGCCGAGGGCACGATCCTCGGGCCGCTGATCCGCGACGACCAGCGCCGCTCGGTGGAGGCGTACGTCGAGCGCGCGCTCGCCGACGGCGGCGAGATCCTCGCGGGCGGCGGACGCCCCGCCGAGCCGGTGGGCTACTACATGAACCCGGCGCTCATCGGCGGCGTCGGCAACGAGTCCGAGATCGCCCAGAACGAGCTCTTCGGCCCCGTCGGGGTCCTGATGCCCTACCGGACGCTCGACGAGGCGGTCGCGGCGGCCAACGCGTCGCGCTACGGCCTCAACGCCGCCGTCTGGGGACCGGAGGACATTGCGATGCAGGTGGCGCAGCGACTGCGGTCCGGCACGGTCGCGATCAACGGCGGCGGCGGACCGCGGCCCGACGCGCCGTGGGGCGGCCCGCGCGAGAGCGGCGTCGGCCGGGAGGGCGGCGAGGACGGCTTCCGGGACTTCTTCGAGGTCAAGCACGTCCACTGGCCGCTGGCCGGCCCCGCCCGGCCGGCGCCGCGGCCGGCGCCGACCGAGGACACACCCGAGGTCGACTGATGCCGCGGCTGGAGGTCGAGCCCGGGGTCGAGCTGTTCTACCGCGACCTCGGGCACGGCCGCCCGGTCGTCCTCGTCCACGGCTGGACGATGAGCCACCGGGTCTGGGACTCGGTCGTGCAGCGGCTCGCGGGGCGCTACCGCATGGTCCTCCCGGACCTGCGCGGCCACGGCGACTCCGACAAGCCGATCGGGGACTACTCGCCGGCGCGGCACGCCGCCGACCTGGGTGCGCTGATGGAGGGCCTCGACCTCCGCGACGTCACGCTGCTCGGGTGGTCCTTCGGCGGGATGGCCGTCATGCAGGCCGCGGCCACGCACCCCGCGCGGCTGGCGCAGGCGGTCCTGCTCAACGCGGCGGGACCCAGGTACCTCAGAGGTGACGGCTTCCCGCACGGCCACGACCCCGACGACCTGGCCGCGTGGCTGCGGCGTGAGCGCGACGAGCCGGTGCCATGGCGGCGGTTCTGCATGGAGTCGATGCCGGCCCGCGCCTATGACCCGCTCTTCACGGACTGGTTGTGGGCGGAGTCGATGCGCACGCCGTCGTGGGCGGCGGCTCCTATGCTCGACGCGTTCGCGCGCGCCGACCTGCGGGCGGACGTCGAGGCGATCTCCGTGCCGCTGCTGGTGCTGCACGGCGCCCATGACACGTGGTGCCTGCCTGAGGCCGCGCGGTACGTCGCCGATCGCGCCCCGCGCGGCGAGCTCGCGCTGTTCGCCGACGCGGGGCACAGCCCGCAGTGGGAGGAGTCCGATGCGCTGCACGCTGTCCTGGACGAGTTCCTGGCGAGGGTCTCGCCATGACGCCGCCGGTCGCCCACGGCATCTCAACCAACCGGTCGTGTGGTGGCCGTCACATGGCTAAGCTGGTCGGTGCGGTGGATCACCTGCACGAGCCAGGGCGGGCCGCTCCGATCCGCCTCCTCATCGTCGACGACCACGAGGTCGTGCGCGAGGGTCTGGTCGCGGCGCTCGCCGCCGACGGCCGCTTCGAGGTCATCGCCGCGGCCGGCTCCGCGGAGGAGGGGCTTGCGGCGCTGCGCCGCGCGCGGCCCGACGTCGCCGTGGTCGACCTCCGGCTCCCGGACATGCCGGGCGACGTGTTGTGCCGGACGCTTCGCGAGCGCCTTCCGGCAACGCCGGTGGTCGTGCTGAGCTCGTTCGCCAGCGAGGACACGCTGCGCGCCGCGATGGACGCCGGCGCCTCGGCGTACATCTCCAAGGCCGCGGGCCTGGGGGAGCTGCGCGACACGCTCCGGCGTGTGGCGGCCGAGGGACCGGACGCAGACGCCCCGCAGATCCGCGAGGCCCTTCACCGGATGCTGGTCCGTCGCGACGACGACGATCGCCCCACCCCGCGCCAGGAGCGGGTGCTCGAGCTGGCCGCCGACGGGCTCACCTACCAGGAGATCGGCGACCGGCTCTTCATCTCGGAGTCCACCGTCCGCTTCCACATGCAGAAGCTGAAGGCCAAGTTCGGCGCGCGCACCAAGACCGACCTGATCGCGAAGGCCATCCGCGCCGGCGTGATCACGCCGCCGGCGGAGGAGCGTCGCCCCTGCCCCTGA